>CAYQOD010000067.1:0-8967 GCA_964419065.1 uncultured Thermodesulfobacteriota bacterium
GGAAACACCAGATCAACCCCTCTATTGCGAGATAGATTTTGAGGATGGGATCCCCCTGCACATCGATGGCGAGGGATACTCTCCAGCCACCTTGCTGGCACAACTCAATACGATAGGCGGAATGCACGGCATCGGCAGGGTGGATATGGTGGAGAACAGACATGTGGGAATGAAGTCCAGGGGAGTTTACGAAACGCCTGGGGGGACCATCCTCCAGGTCGCCCACCGGGCCCTGGAGTCCATCACCATGGACCGGGAGGTGATGCGTCTGCGCGATTCTCTCATCCCCAAGATAACAGAACTCATCTACTACGGCTACTGGTATTCACCAGAGATGGACCTGCTGCGAACGGTAGTGGACGAGACACAGCGAGATGTCACAGGCACCGTCAGACTGAAGCTCTATAAGGGTAACTGTATGGTGGTCGGACGGAAGTCGGACAAATCCCTCTACCACAGCGGCTTTGCCACCTTCGAGGAGGACGAGGTCTATCGACAAAGGGACGCCGAAGGTTTTATCAGGCTTAACGCCCTCAGACTGAGGATAAGGAGGATGCTGGGACGATGAAGGAGCGGTATGGCCCTCACCAGATCGAGGAGAAGTGGCAGAGATATTGGGACCAGGAAAAGCTCTTCCGGGCCGTGGAGGACCCGAAGAGAGAGAAATATTATCTCCTCGAGATGTTCCCGTATCCCTCGGGCAAGCTCCACATGGGGCACATCCGGAACTATTCCATCGGGGACGTGGTGGCCAGATACAAGATGATGCAGGGGTACACTGTGTTGCACCCCATGGGGTGGGACGCCTTCGGGATGCCCGCGGAAAACGCCGCTTTGGAGCACAAGATCCACCCTGCCCAATGGACCTATGATAATATCTCCTACATGAAGTCTCAACTCAAGAGGATGGGCTTCAGTTACGATTGGGATCGAGAGTTGGCCACCTGCGATGTGGACTACTACAAGTGGGAACAGTGGGTCTTCATCAAGATGTATGAACGGGGCTTGGTCTACCGAAAAAAGGCCTTGGTCAACTGGTGCCCGGAGTGCCAGACAGTCCTGGCCAACGAACAGGTGGAGGGGGGGAGCTGCTGGAGGTGCCACGGTGAGGTGGACAAAAAGGAGCTCGAGGGGTGGTTCTTCAAAATTACCGCCTACGCCGAGGAGCTGTTGGACTGGTGCGATAAGCTCCCTGGTTGGCCGGAGCGGGTCATCACCATGCAGAAGAACTGGATCGGCAAGAGTGTGGGGGTGGATATCGACTTTCCCCTGGAAGACGGCACCGGGGCCATCACCGTTTTTACCACACGTCAGGACACCCTCTACGGGGCCACCTTCATGGTCCTGGCACCGGAGCATCCTCTGGCCCTGGAGCTCTGCACGGGGAAACCACAAGAGGCCGAGGTGCAGGCATTTGTGGAGCGGGTGAGAAGACAGGATTTGATCACGCGTACGGCCGACGACATGGAGAAGGAGGGTGTCTTTCTGGGGACTTATTGCATCAACCCCCTGACCGAAAAGATGATGCCCATCTACACCGCCAACTTCGTCCTCATGGAGTATGGTACCGGTGCCATCATGGCGGTTCCCACCCACGACCAGAGAGATTTCGAGTTCGCCACAAAGTACAGGATACCGATGATCGTGGTGATCCAGCCACCGGGAGAAGAACTCGATCTGACCACCATGACCGAGGCCTATACGGATGACGGTATCTTGGTTAACTCAGGTCCCTTCGATGGCATGAATAACCGTCAGGCCATGGAGGCCATCGCCGATTATCTGGAGGAGAAGGGGATCGGCAGGAGGTCCGTGAACTACCGCCTGCGGGACTGGGGGATCTCACGCCAGCGGTATTGGGGTGCCCCCATCCCCATCATATACTGTGATCAGTGTGGCGTTCAGACCGTCCCGGAAGAGGATCTGCCAGTGGTGCTTCCCCTCAATGTAGAATTAAAGGGGAGCGGGAGGTCTCCACTGTCAGATCTACGCTCCTTCATTGAAACCACCTGCCCCCGCTGTAGAGGACCGGCCAGAAGAGAGATCGATACCATGGATACCTTTGTGGACTCTTCCTGGTACTTCTCCCGCTATACCTGCCCGGAGTACGCCCAGGGTCCCCTGGACAGGGGGCGGGTGGACTACTGGATGCCTGTTGACCAATACATCGGAGGGATAGAACACGCCATCCTCCACCTCCTCTACGCCAGATTCTTCACCAAGGTGACGCGTGATCTCGGCCTCGTCTCCTTTGACGAACCCTTCACCAACCTCCTCACTCAGGGTATGGTAATTAAGGATGGGGCCAAGATGTCCAAGTCGAAGGGGAACATCGTGGACCCCGACGATATGATCGAACGATACGGGGCCGACACCACACGTCTGTTCAGCCTCTCTGCAGCACCCCCGGAACGAGACCTCGATTGGCAAGAGGAGGGGGTAGAGGGAGGTTACCGCTTCCTCCATCGGGTCTGGAGGCTTGTCTATGAGTTGAAGGATGATCTTTCAGAACAGACCTCCCCCATGAAGAAGACAGATCTCCCCGGTGATCTCTGGGATATGCGTCAAAAGGTGCACAAGACCATCAAAAAAGTGACCGAGGATATTGAGAGGTTTCATTTCAACACCGCCATCGCTGCGGTGACGGAGCTCGTGAACTACATCTACAAAACCAAGGATGCTATAGAGGACACCCCTGTGGCCAGGGCCATCTGGCGGGAAACCCTGGAATCCTTGGTGCTGCTCCTCTCCCCCTTCGTCCCCCACGTGGCAGAGGATCTCTGGGAGGCCTTGGAAAGGCAGGAGAGCGTTGTCAAGGCCCCTTGGCCGGAGTACGACCCGGAGGCCATCGTCGAGGAGGAGATCGTCATCGTGGTCCAGGTAAACGGCAAGCTCAGGGATCGCCTTCTCATCCCCGCCTCAGCCAAAGAGGGAGAGATCAGGGAGATAGCCCTGGTCAGCCCTAAGGTGAGGCGGCATATCGAGGGGAAGGAAGTAAAAAAAACCATCTTCGTCCCCAAGAGGCTGATCAATATCGTATGCGTATAAAGATCACAATCGCTTGTCTGCTGAACCTCCTCGTGTTCACCATGGTCCTTGCCTGTGGGTACCGCATCATGGGCAGCGGGGGGGAATTTCCCGAAGGGGTGACTACCCTGTCCATCTCCTCCCTGAAAAACGAGACCCTTGAGCCCCGTCTCGATAAGATCTTCGTCTCGGCCTTCCGTAAGGAGTTCATATCCCGAAGGGATGTGGGGATTGTGGAGATCCGAGAGGCGGAGTCCATCCTACAGGGGACTATACAGTCCCTCACCACGAGTTCTCTCTCGTATGACGAGGAAGGACGGGCAAAGGAACATCGAATCATCATCACCATCGATCTGCTGGTGGTGCGTCAGGAGGACGGAAAGATCCTCTGGCAAGGTAACGGGATAAGGGGCTCTGAAGTCTATAAGGCCTCCTCCGATGTGATGGTCAATGAAGGCAGAAAGAACAGGGCCATCCGTAAGATCGCCGCTGAGCTGGCGGAGGAGGTCTATCTTAGGATACAAGAGGGGTTTTAAGGCTGAGAACGGATTTCAGTCGTCTAGAGAAAGAACTGGCCGAGGGGAAGACGAGGCCGTTCTATCTCCTCTGCGGGGATGACGTTTACCTTATCGAGAAGGCTCGAGAAGAGATCGTTAACAACCTCCTCCCCCCCCAATTCAGGGGCCTCAATCTCGCATCATATGATGCTCAAGAAACCCCGCCCCACGAGGTCATCAACGCCTGTAATACCCTCCCCTGCATGGCCCAGTGCAGGGTAGTCGTGGTCAAGGGTACCCATCAGTATAGCCAGAGTGACCTGAGGACCTTCGTCACCTATTTAAAATCCCCCTCACCTACTGCCTCGTTGGTCTTCATCGCAGAAGGATTGGCAAAGGAGTCCCTTCGGGAAGAGGCAAAAGATGGCGCCTTCCACCTATATCATCCTTCTCAGGGGGAGATACCACGATGGATCACGAGAATCGCCAAAGAGTTGGGTAAGGAGATATCCCCTGAGGCGGTTGAATACCTCCAGGAGGTCATCGGAAGGGACCTTCAGGGGCTCCATAATGAATTGTTTAAGGCCTCTCTTTACATCGGTGATAAGAAGCGCATGGAAGCGAGTGATGCGGAAGGTGTGGTCTCCGAATTAAAGGCCACCACCATCTTTGAACTCACCAAGGCAGTCGGGGACCGAAATCTCGCCAGGGCGCTCCGAATTCTCGGAAAGCTCTGGGAAAGTGGGGAACACCATCTGAAGATCTTGGGAATGATCGTCCGACAGTTCCGCCACCTCCTGATGGCCAAAGAAATCCTCGATGGAGGTGGAGGACACAATGATCTCAAGAAGAGTCTGGGGGTCACCAACCCATATTACCTCAGAGAACTCTCCGCCCAGGCACGGAGCTTCTCCCAGTCCTCATTACAGAGGGCCCTGCTGAACCTCTGGAAGGCGGATATGAGTTTCAAAAGGAGTTCCGTCTCCAGACGGCTCCTCCTCGAAGAGTTGATCATAAGACTCTGTAGATCCTCGTGAGGGCCTCCACACTCCCCACCTACTATGGGTGTCCTTCTTCACCATCAATACCCTGGCCCCATGGTATTGACCAGCTTGGTCAACCGCGAGATCTTGCGCGCCCCGTTTCGCCAGTGGAGCACCCCTTTGCTCACCGCTTTATCGACGAGGGGTATAACCCGACCCAATGCTTCTTTAGCCCTGGTTTCATCCTTCTCCTGAACCGCCACCCGCACCCTCTTGATCATCGTCTTGATGGTAGTCTTGACATGGCGATTTCTCATATGTCGGGCTGAGCTTTGTCTCATTCTCTTTTGAGCAGATTTGTGAACAGCCAATAAACACCTCCTTGTTTTCTCTTAACAGGCTGTTGAAAAACGCCCATCTGCTGCGTTTCTCTCATCCTTCGTCGTTGCGGCGTACGTCCAAGTACGCCTCACTCCTCAGTCCCGCCAAGGGCGGGATGAGCATTTTTGAACAGCCTGCGGAAAATCCTTTTTTCAACGACCTCTTTCTAAAGATAAAGTATTTAACCTCTTTTCCCTCCTTTGTCAAGGACTTTCCCTCACGGACATGGGGCAAAAAAAGGGCCTGCTCCCTGATGCAAGAGCAGGCCCCTACCATCTCTTGACGTCCGTTTAGTACATATCCATACCACCACCGGGTGGCATTGGAGGAGGTGTCTCCTTCCTGGGTTTCTCGGCCACCATGGCCTCAGTGGTGATGAGCAGAGAAGCAACACTAGCAGCATTCTGCAGAGCAAACCTGACAACCTTGGTGGGATCAACAATACCCGCTTTTATCATGTCGGTGAACTCCTCCTTCTGAGCGTCGAAACCAAATGCTCCCTTCTCACCCTTCAACTTCTCCACAATCACCGAACCCTCTTTACCGGCATTTTCAGCAATCTGCCTTGCCGGTTCCTCCAAGGCCCGCTTCACGATGTTCACCCCGATCTGCTGATCACCCGCAAGCTTGAGCTTCTCCAAAGCAGCAATACACCGCAAATATGCCACTCCACCACCCGGGACAATCCCTTCCTCCACAGCAGCCCTCGTGGCGTTGAGGGCATCCTCAACGCGAGCCTTGCGCTCCTTCATCTCCGTCTCAGTGGCCGCACCCACGTTGATGACCGCTACACCGCCGACCAGCTTGGCCAATCGCTCCTGCAACTTCTCGCGATCATAATCAGATGTAGTCTCTTCAACTTGGGTCCTGATCTGCTTGACCCTCCCCTCAATCGCCTCTCTCGTTCCGGCCCCCTCAACGATGGTGGTGTTGTCCTTGTCGATGTGGATCTTTTTGGCCGCACCAAGATCATCAAGACCCACGTTCTCCAACTTGATCCCCAGATCCTCAGAGATCATACGACCACCAGTGAGGACAGCAATATCCTCCAACATGGCCTTACGGCGATCTCCAAAACCAGGAGCCTTCACCGCAGCACACCGGAGGGTACCCCTAATCTTGTTCACCACCAACGTAGCAAGGGCCTCCCCCTCCACATCTTCAGCTATGATCACAAGGGGTTTGCCGATCTTGGCAATCTGCTCTAACAAAGGTAGCAGATCCTTCATGCTGCTGATCTTCTTCTCATTGATCAGGATATAGCAGTCCTCGAGATCAGCCTCCATCTTCTCAGGGTTGGTGACAAAGTAAGGGGAGAGATACCCGCGGTCAAACTGCATACCTTCTACGACCTCAAGGGTGGTCTCCATAACCTTGGCCTCCTCAACGGTGATCACCCCCTCCTTACCCACTTTGTTCATCGCCTCAGCGATGATCTCACCGATAGTCTCATCATTGTTGGCCGAGATAGTACCGACCTGGGCAATCTCCTTCTGCTCCTTGGTGGGCTTACTCATCTTCTCAAGTTCTCTCACCACTTCCTTCACGGCCGTATCAATCCCCCGCTTGACATCCATGGGATCAGCACCAGAAGCCACCACCTTGACCCCATTGCGATAGATGGTCTGAGCAAGGAGTGTGGCAGTGGTGGTTCCATCGCCAGCCACATCGCTAGTCTTGCTGGCCACCTCCTTGACCATCTGGGCCCCCATGTTCTCAAATTTATCCTCCAACTCAATCTCCTTGGCCACTGTAACCCCATCCTTGGTCACCGTCGGAGATCCCCAACTCTTCTCCAAAATCGCATTCCTCCCCTTGGGCCCCAACGTAACCTTCACGGCATTGGCCAAAATATTAACTCCACGCAAGACGGCATCTCGCGCCTCCTGGTTAAATTTTACCTCCTTGGCAGCCATCGTCTATTCCCTCCTTTACTCACAAAGTTAGTCCTCAATAATCCCTAAGATGTCGTCTTCACGCATAATGAGGTGTTCCTCACCATCGATCTTTATCTCGGTGCCCGCATACTTGCTGAACAATACCTTATCACCCGCCTTGACCTCTAAGGGAACGACAGTACCATCCTCCTTCACTCTTCCCTTACCCGCTGCAACGACCCTGCCTTCCATCGGCTTCTCTTTAGCAGTGTCCGGAATAATAATCCCCCCTTTCGTCTTCTCCTCCTCCTCAAGACGTTTGACCAAGACCCTGTCCTGCAACGGCGTGATCTTCATGGTACAAACCTCCTCCCTTCTTTGTTATTCGATGTCTTCGTCAAAAGACATTTTGTGTGGGTTCTAAAAAATTTCAAAAAATATAGTTACGCCCCCCTCCTTTGTCAAGGGTGGACTTAAAAAAATTTCCTTAGAGATTAAACTCCTCACCCCTTTTCATCTTCTTGAGTTTGCTCTCCTGTCCTGTCTTCTCCCGTTGTTCCTGACACCTGACACAGTACTTGGTAAAAGGAAGAACCTTCAACCGCTCCAGTTTGATAGGTTCACCGCAGTCCTCACAGCGGCCGTATGTCCTCTCCTCCAACCGATCGAGGGCCTCCTCGAGATTGCGCAGCCTCTCGATATGCATGTTCAGGATAGTATAGTCAATATCTCCATCCAGGTCGAGTTGGGACAAATCCCCGATATCCATGGTGGATAGCGTGGATACCCGGGGGTCCTCATTCAACTTGGTCCCCATCTCTTGGGCGATCTTGTTCAAGGTCTCGTCCCGGAGCTCAACAAGTATCTTCCGCAGTTCTTCCTTTCTTTCCTTGTCTTCTTTCGACATCGCTAGGAAGCCTCCTTTTCCTTCATCATTTCACCAAGCCTCTCTCTGACCTCAGCAATCCTTTCTCGGTCACTGACCTTTTCAAAGCATTTGAGGGCAAAGAGATATTTCCCCTTCTCCATGGCCTTCCTCCCAAGCTCCCGCCAGGTCTCAGGTGCAACCTCCTCCTGCAGAAATTCCATGGCTCGGGAGAAGAGGAAGAAATCTCCCTCCTCCACGGCTATCTGCCGTATGTGCAGAAGTCCTTTTCTATAGCGTGCTCGGCCGAAAAACTCTACCGCATCATTCAGTCTCCCCTCTTGGAGATAGAGATCGCCGTATCCCTTCAAGGCCTCTGAGGGGGTATTCTTCCCGTAGAGGATGTCCCTTCGTTTTAAGGGATCAGGTAACCTTGCCATGGGACTCCGGGTGTCCGAAGGGATGTTTTCTTAACGTACTCACAACTCCTCCTCAATGACGGCGGTCTTCTCCTCAGCAAGACGCTACCCGGGGCACCTCCTTGCTGAGGTTGAGGGAAGTCCTCCTCCCCCCTATCATACACCTACCTCAGCAACCGCACCCCTCTTTTTTCCCAAAATTCTGTTCCATCCTCTCCTCACCTCCATTTTCTCCAGAAACCGTATGCTTTTTATAATATCTTCTTTGCGACGCATGCTGAGGATTATAGGAACTTCTCTGTTCAATTTCTGAATCTCCTCGCCGACACCTCGCAGGTCGATAGTACCCCTTCCCAACGGGAGATGTTCATCCGCATCCCCACGGTTGTCGTGGAGGTGAAAGAGGAGAATGTAGTCGGCTAAAGACCGTATGTATTCCCGCAGGTCAAAGCCCCAGGTATGGGCATGGCCTATATCAAGAAGAGCCCCTAGGTGGGCGGACCCCAATCTCCTCAAGATATATAGGTGTTCCTGGGGGTTAGCGACTAATCGATGAGCTCTCCCGCGCGGGCTGTTCTCTATGGCAAGCATTACACCCATGCGGCCAGCCATTCTCGCCATCACGTTGAGGCTGGTCAAGAGATTGATCCGGGAATTCTTCAGATACACAGAGGAATAATCCTTTGGGAGCCTACCAGGGTGAATGATCACGATCTTCGCCCCAATCCTTGCGGCAAACCGTATGGACTCGACCGTCTGTCGGATGGATGCCCTTCTGATCAATGGGTTCAGGCTGGCCAGGTTGATATCGTAGACAGCGCTATGAATGATGGGCTCCAGAGAGAGGGAGGTAAGCTCCTCCTGTATGCTCTCAAGTTCTTTTGTGTGCATATCCTGGGGTAAGGCATATGGTCTTTC
>CAYQOD010000068.1:0-8966 GCA_964419065.1 uncultured Thermodesulfobacteriota bacterium
CGTAATCTCGATCAACAAACTTCAGGGCGGGTCCTAGCATGACTTCACCTCATCCAGGCGCTTTAGATAATCCGGGTCGGGGGAGGCCCCGATACCGGGGAGATCCGGGACAGCAATCATACCATTCTTTATTTCGGCACCCCCCAGTATAGGATTTTCAGCATGCTCATAGAACGAATCTAAATCCAAAAATCGGATCACGTTATTCGACAAGGCGAAGTGTGCGGCCGCGGTGATCCCCAATCGTGACTCAGACATACAACCCATCATACAGGGTCGATAACCTGCCTCGGCCACATGTGCAATCTTCCGTACATTACAGATCCCACCCGATTTGGTAAGTTTTAGGTTGAAATAAGGGGCCACATCCTGCTGGATGATATTCAGCGCATCATACATTGAGAATAGAGACTCATCCGCCATGATGGGAATATTCGATTGGTGACTCACAAGCCTCATTCCCTGGAGGTCATGGGCGCAGCAAGGCTGTTCGCAGAATTCAATGTTAAACTCTTCAAAGGCGTGCAGGTTTCTGAGGGCGCTCATCCTGTCCCAACCCTGATTGGCATCAATACGAATAATCGGCTCAGGGCCGACTGCTTTACGGATGTTTTTCAAACGTTTATAGTCATCCTTAAAACTCAGTCCCAATTTGACTTTGATGATACGGAATCCCATCGATCGTATTGCAAGGGCCTTGTCAGCGGCTTCGTCGGGATGGCCGATCCCCATGGTAAGATCCGTCTCCATTTCCCGTTGCTCTCCTCCTAGAAAGGCATAGAGAGGGAGCCCTGCGACCTTAGCGGCGATGTCGAATAAAGCCATGTCCAGCGCGCTTTTCATCGTGGTATTATGGGGCAGGAAAGCATCCATTTCCTGAACCAGGGCATTGACGGCCAAAGGATTTTTGCCTACCAGGAGTTGCTTCAATTCCTCGGCCGCTGCAAGATTGATGAGCTGGGTCTCCCCCACGATGGAATGCAGTGAAGAGGCCTCACCCCAACCGCTTATGCCTTCATCCGTGATGATTTGGACGAGAACATTTTGAGCCTTATCCATGCTCATGGTTGCGATCGTAAAGATATCTTTTAAACGGATATCCAGCTTATAAATCTTGATCGCTTTGATGACGAGTTTTGGGAATTTCAACATTTCTTCCATCATTTCATTCTTCCTCTCTCGTGTAGGCCTAGGGCCGGTAGAATTTATTTTCTAGCAAAAGATCGTTATAAACTTGTACGAGTTCCTGAAATGTTTTTCAAATATAGGAGACCAGGTCCAGAAGATCGGCGATGGTATTGAAAGCTTTGAAAGCTTCCAGGAAATCCTTGCCTTTGAAACGGACGGTCAAGTTATCCAGGCGTTCTATGCCCGGCATCCGCAAGGCCCGATCGACGGACGAGGCCGTGGTAAAACGAATTTGAAGAACCGCCGGAGGTTTGATCCGCAAGGGTTTAAAGGTCTTTATTCTCGACATTGCTTTTCTGGCACCCTGGTAGATCAGTTCCCTGCTCCGCGCGGGGGGCAGGCAGATGCCGGCGTACATCCCGATCCCTTGCTTCACCTCTACTGTTTCTACCGTCCCCAGGAGCCGCCTTGCCTCCCGGGCGGCCTTGTCGTCGCCGGTTACCAGTCCCACAGGCACGCCATAATATCCTGCCAGGCCGGAACTGATGCCGACCTCGCCGATCGCCTTCCCATTCACCTTGAGCTCGGCCACCCTGCCGGTAAAAATGTGAACCAGATTGCTGTCCGGAGTTCCGGACATGCTATGGTAGCCCACCAGGAAGACAAGATCGATCCCCTTGTCGATGCCGTCCATCATGCTCAGGGGGCGGGGGGACCCCATGATGAGAGCGACCCTCTCGTCCAGTTCCTCTGGGATCAAATTCAGGCCTACATTGTGTGAGTCGGACACGACCACCTCCGAGGCCCCGCCATCAAAAGCCCCTCTGATCGCGGCATTCACTTCTGCGGTCATCATTTTTCGAGCCCAGTCGTATTCTCTACCCCCGGGAGAGGATTGCTCGCCGCGGACAATGCATCCGATCCCCTCGATATCTGTTGAGATGTATATCTTCATGAACTTCTTCCTTTTTGGTTATCTGTCGGGCCATAACGATGACATGCTACCCAGTGATTCGGTTGCGCCTCAACAAGGGAAGGAGCTAGGTGAATACATTCCTCCAGCCTCTGCGGGCACCTGGGGTGGAAACGACAGCCGCCGGGAACATTGATCGGGCTGGGGACGTCGCCCGAGAGAACAGCCAGGTTGTGACGCTTCTGGGGATCGGGTTTAGGGAGAGACGTTAAGAGGGCCCGGGTGTACGGGTGAAGAGGGAATTCGAATAAGGAGGCCTTGGAAGCATTCTCAACGATTTGCCCCAGATACATCACGGCGATCCGATGGCTCACATGTTTGACGACACTGAGATTGTGGGAGATAAAGAGGTAGGAATACCCATGACGTCTTTGAAGTTCTTTAATGAGGTTAAGGATCTGAGCCTGGACGGACACATCCAGGGCAGAGGTCGGCTCGTCAAAGACAATAAACTCGGGCCCCGTGATGAGAGCTCGTGCGATGCCGATGCGCTGCCTCTGCCCACCGCTGAATTCATGGGGATAGCGATACATGTGGTCCTCATCGAGACCCACTTCGCCAAGAATGTTCTTGACCCGGGTCACCACCACATCTCCCCTGGCCAGTCCGTTCACTTCCAGGGGGTATCCCACCGTCTTCTTGATGAGCATCCTCGGATCAAGAGACGACTGGGGGTCCTGAAAGACAATCTGTAAATTTCGGCGGACCTGCTGAAGGCTTTCTCCCCGTAGCGAGGTAATATCTACGCCATTGTGGAGGACCTTTCCTCGATCAGGCCTGAGGAGGTTTAAAATGAGGTATCCCACAGTGGTCTTTCCGCAGCCAGATTCTCCCACCAGACCTAACGTCTCCCCGTGGTCAATCGTCAGGCTGACAGAATCGACGGCTTTCAGGTATTCCACTTTGCGACCGAAGAGACCACCGTACATGGGAAAGTACTTGACCAGATCGATGGCTTCAATCACAGGTCTCGCCAATTTTTTCACTCCCCTGCAGGTAAAGATGGCAGGCCACATGATGGCCAGAATCAACCTCCGCTAGCCTTGGGGCGATCTCGTCGCACGGATCGAAACGCCTCGAGCACCTGGGGTGGAACCGACATCCCGCAGGCGGCTCGATCAACCTTGGAACGACACCTGGGATCACCATGAGAGGGTCCCTCTCCTCGTCAATGGATGGGATGGCCTGCAAAAGTCCATGCGTGTATGGATGCCTCGGGCCCGCGAAGAGTTTCCCCACAGGGGCCATTTCCACCATCTGACCGGCATACATGACGCTGACCCGGTCACACACCTGGGCAATGACGCCAAGGTCATGAGAAATGAAGAGGGCCGAGACGCCGATCCTCCGGACGAGATCATCGAGGATCGTCAATACCTGCCCTTGAACCGTTACGTCAAGGGCCGTTGTGGGCTCATCGGCGATCAACAGGTCAGGCCGGCAGGAGAGCTCCATGGCGATCATCACACGCTGTCTCATGCCCCCGGAGAGCTCGTGGGGGTATTTTGAAAGGGTTCTTTCGGGATCTGGCATTTTCACCTGTTGAAGCATCTCAATGCAGATCTCCTTTGCCCGGTTGCGACCAACCTGCTGGTGAAGGATGATCACCTCCCCCATCTGATTTCCAACGGTAAATACCGGGTTCAGAGAACTCATGGGTTCCTGAAAGATCATGGAGATCTCGTTGCCCCGGATCTCCCGCAGCCTCTTACGATTCGCCTTCAGGATGTCTTCGCCTTTGAAAATTATCTCTCCCTGGGTGATCTTCCCGGGCGGATCAGGGATGAGACGCAGGACCGAACGGGCCATTACCGATTTGCCGCACCCTGTTTCACCCACCAGCCCCAGGACCTCGCCTTGATGGATGGTGAGATCAGTATCCTCAAGGGCTCGCACCACTCCCTGATAGGTGAAGAACTGAACCGACAGGTTCTTGATGCGGAGAAGCGGTTCGGTCATGGGTTACCTTCGAATCCTCGGGTCAAGGATATCCCGGAGGGCGTCTCCAAAGATGTTGAATCCGATGACAGTCATCAGGATAAATAGACCTGGGAACGTGGCGTACCACCACTGATCCATCAGAAATTTCCGACCCACACTGATCATGGCTCCCCATTCGGGCGTGGGTGGCTGCGCTCCAAGCCCGATGAAGCTGAGAGAGGCAGCGATCAGAATCGTCTCTCCCAGGATGAGTGTGGCCAGGATGATGACGGAGGAGAAACAGTTTGGAAGGATGTGGTGCAGGATGATCCACAAGCTCTTTGCACCAGAGGCTCGGGCTGCAGTGATGAACTGCTTCTCCTTGACAGACAGGGCCTCCCCTCTCACCATCCTGGCAAACTTCGGGATCATCACAAAGGCAACGGCCAGGATCGCGTTGTTCAGACTGGGTCCCAGGGCTGCTGCCAGGGCTAAGGCTAAAACTAAGGGGGGAAAAGACAGGATGACATCCATCACGCGCATGATGAGGTTGTCGATCCTCTTTCCCAGATAACCCGAGATGGCCCCGATGACGGCCCCGAGGCCACCTGCGATCAGAATGACCAGGACGCCTATTCGAAGGGAGATTCTGGCTCCGTACATGATCCGACTCAGAATATCTCTACCAAGCTCATCGGTTCCGAAAGGATGGGCCATGGAGGGCGGGCTGAGTCTCTCTCTTAGACTGATCTGGATGGGATCATAGGGGGCAAGGATAGAGGCCGTGAGGGCCATCAAGATCATGATGGCAATGATGATGAAGCCTGCTACCGCGGACGGATTTTTTCTGAGCAGTTTGACCGTAAAGGAAAATTCCTTGATCTGCCATGCATGCTCTTTTCTAAACTTGTTCCACATCGTTAATACCTGATCTGGGGATCCAAGAAGGCATACAGGATATCCACCAGGAGATTGACGATCACATAAACGAGAGAGACCACGAGCGTGAAGCCCATGATGGCAGGGAAGTCGAGGAAGCCGACCGAATCCACCACATACTTCCCCATCCCCGGCCAGTTAAAGATGGTCTCTGTGAGGATCGCTCCTCCAAGGAGTTCCCCGATGGAGAGACCGGTGATCGTTACGGTCGGGATCAAAGCGTTCTTCAACCCGTGCTTCAGAACGACCACCAATTCTGAAATACCGTTCGCGCGAGCTGTGGTAATGAACTCTTGTCCCATGGCTGAGATCATTGAGGAACGCGCAATCCGGGTGATGATGGCTAGGTAAACATAAGAAAGGCAGAAGGCTGGAAGAAGGATATGCAAAAGGGCATTCCAAAGCTTCTCCCAGCTTCCCTCGATCAAGGCGTCAACCAGATACATCCCGGTCACATGGGCAGGAGGCGTCAAAGCCACATCAAGACGACCCGAGCCAGGAAGCCAGCCCAAGTATCTGTAAAAAAGGAGAAGGAGCATCAGGCCGAGCCAGAAGACGGGCATCGAAACTCCGATGACAGAAAAGACTCGTGCCGTATGGTCGATCGGGTGATTCCTTCGGATCGCGGAGATGATCCCGAGAGGAAGGCCCACACTGATGCAGAAGATCATACTCATGAGGGTAAGTTCTAACGTGGCCGGAAAGAAGCTCCTCAAGTCATCCAGCACGGGACGTTGATTTCTGATCGATATCCCCAGATCACCTTTGGCCAACCCTACCAGGTAGCGCAGGTACTGCTCCGGGAGGGGGCGGTCGAGTCCAAGGGACCTTCTGATATTTTCGACGGCCTCTCGGGTAGCTTTTTGGCCGGCCATCATTCGCGCGGGATCGCCTGGAATCGCATGGGAGATGATGAAGACAAGGAGGGTGACCCCGATCAGGACAGGAATGATATAGAAAAGTCTTCTCAGGATATAGCTGAGTAAACGCATGAAGTTGTTAAACGAAAGAATGCCCTGGAATAATTGGGCTGGAGGGGAAGACAAGACCCCCTCCAGCCCAAGCCTGAACACTGTTCAATGGGGTTATTCCTTGGAAATCGATTCAAGGTTGTACATCGATTCGAGCATGGGGTTAAAGACGTACCCTTTGACCCATTTCCGCATCGGGATGATCGTCTGGGTCTGGTGGAGGAAAATGTACGGAGCATCGTCCATGATGATCTTTGTTGCATCACTATAAAGCTTGGTTCGTTCCTTCTGGTCGCTTAGTTCCAGGGCCTTACGAATCAGCGCGTCCACTTTTTCATTCTTATAGAACGCCCTGTTTCCAGGGAGGCCGAAATTCTTCGAATCGAACCAGAAGTTCATAAACATGGACGGATCCGCATAATCGGGGCTCCAGATCCCCAGGCACAGCTCAAAATCGCCCCGGTCGATCTTGTCTCGAAGCGTGGGGTTGGCCATGAGCTCAAGTTTCAAATTCACCCCGATGTCGGCGAAGTTACTCTGCAGGATTGTGGCGATTTGCTCCCAGGTGGACCGACGTTCTGAGAAGATGAGTTTTAGTTCAAGCCTTTGGGAAACTCCTGCCTCCTTCAGGAGGTTCTTGGCTTTGTTCACATCCCGCTGATATTGGAAAGCATTGGGATCATACCCCCACATCCCCTTGGCAATGGGTCCTCTCATCTGAACGCCTCTTCCCTGAAGGACATGATCGATGATCCCTTTGTAGTCTACTGCGTAGTTCAATGCTTGACGGACAAGTTTGTTGCTCAGGTTGGGTTTCTGAGTGTTCAGGTAGACGTATTCCACGAGCTGGGAAGGGTATTTCCTGACGACGATGTTAGGGTTCTTCTCAAGGGCGGGGATTTGATCGATGAGGATGCTCTCGGCAATATCGATGTCCCCGCTTTCGAGGGCCATCCTCTGGTCGGAGGATTCTCGCATGAAGCGGATGATCACCTTCTTCAGTTTAGGCTTGGGCCCCCAGTAATTGGGCTTTGCCTCCATGACGAACCTTTCTCCTCGGCTCCACTCCGTCATCTTGAAAGGTCCACTGCCGTCCGTATTCTGAGCCATCCAGCCCTGGGCAAGGTCTCCGTTCTTTTCATGCTTCATCACGTTCGGATTGACGATGCAGGCTGCATCGGTGGCCAGGGTTTGCACAAAAGGACCGAAGGGATTTTTTAAGGTAATCTTCACCGTATAGTCATCCACGACATCCACCGTCTTGATGGCACCCAGGTTATCGGCGGGTCCTTTCCCGATCTTTAGCACTCTCTCGAAAGAGAATTTGACTGCCTTGGCATCGAGGGGCGTCCCATCGTCGAATTTGATCCCCTTACGAATCTTGATGGTCCAGACCATGCCGTCAGGAGATGACTTCCAGGATTCGGCAGCCATGGGTTCGACCTCTGTCGAGCCTTCTCCATTCACCACTTTGTACTTGACCAGGCGATCGTAGGACGGATAGATCTGCCTCCAGTCGAAGTTGTCACTCGAGACGGCCGGGTCCAAGAGAGAGATGTCCGAAGCGACACCGATCACCAGAGTGTCTTTGGCGGCAGCACAAAATCCTGCGGCTACGAAGATCAGAGTAAGAAATAGGCCAACTGCAAACATTACCATGCGTTTCATCGTTACCTCCTCCTTTCTTGTGGTTGAAAAAGGTTTACGGAAAAGGCTTTGGTCTTCAAACCAAGCCACCTTCCAGAACTTTTGGGTGAAATACCATAGAACGGTGTGATTGTCAAGGAGAGGTGGAATGGGTTCCAAGAAATCTTCGTTTGAGAGTGGTTCACGTTTCATACGGCCCCTTGATCCTCCTGGGAAGAAAGATGGGGATATCCTCTATTTCCCTTTTTCCGCTCATAAACCGAGGGCCTACCGTTTCCGCCCTGTCCTCATCTGCTCCGCCAGCTCCCTGATCTCCACCAAATCCTTTTTCATCTTCGCATAGCCATACCAGGTGGAAAAATCGTAGTTAATATGGAAGGCCGCCTGGAACGTCTTCATCCGGTGGTCCATGAACATCTCGTAGAGGACCTGTTCGACCTTGGTATTGACATCGTAGAAGGTTAACAGGTCTGGATAGGCGGGATAATCCGGCCGCTTCTTGATGATGCCATCGCGATAGAGACCTGCTACGATCTCGATGGCCTCGGCGAAGATCTTGTCGGCCTCCTTGATCATCTGGTCGGCGTTTTTCATGTTCTCCTTGACAAAGGAGGGGGAATGACACCGCATGCAGACGTCGGTAAAGCGCTTTCGTTCGATCTGAAACTCCTCTTTGCTCAGGCGGGCTACCCTGCCCGTCTTTACGACATCGAGACGGGAAGTGGGGTTCCCGGCAGGATCTAAGACGCCCAGACCCTTGAGAATGGTCGTGCGGTAACGCATCCACTCGGCATCATCCTCAGGAAGCCGGACGGCAAGGAATCCCCACGCCGAAAAGGCCCGGTGGTTTCTCTCGGGCATGTGGCAGGTCTGACATTTCGGCGCACGGTCCCTGTTCTTCGGGTCGATGGCCCGATTCATCAGATAGGTGACCCCATGCTTTGAACCGGACCACATCTCCCACTGGGCATGATCGAACCCCATGTGGCAGGTCATGCAGGCCTCCGGCTCAGAGGCCTCGGCCTTGGAGAAGGCATGGCGGGTGTGGCAGTTCTGGCAGTCCATGCCGTAGCGGTAGTACTTCCGGCCCTCTGTCTCGCGCTGTTTCGGTTCGGTGAGGCCGAGGGTGTGACACCCTCCACACCCCTTCTGCCCCTCGATGAAGGCCTTGGGCTGCATGTGGGTGTAGGGCATGGCCTGTATGGCAACCAGCCCCAAGGCGTGCTTGCCCGAGAGGTACTGCTCGACCCGTTCAGGATGGCACTCCTGGCAGGTCTGAATGGTGGGAAGTTGGGCCTTTTTCACGTCCTTGGCGCCTGTGTGTGCACTGCCATGGCAGCCCGCACACGTCATGGACTCGGCCATCTTTCCCCGGTTGAAGTCCTTGG
>CAYQOD010000069.1:0-8802 GCA_964419065.1 uncultured Thermodesulfobacteriota bacterium
GAGGGGGTTGACAAAGGAGACGTAGAAATCCCCGATGAAGTGGATGAGGGTCAGGCTAAAGATCACCTTGGTATCAGTGCTGTGCGGGCGTTTCATCATCGAAGCACATAAAAAAACCACCTTCTGGTGGATTCTTCGTTGCAAACAGGTATCACGCGGTTTGCATCACCAGGCTAACCAGGACTTTCTAATTAAATATATTAATGAGGGGAAGTCAAGGAAATAGTAGGCACTACCTGGTAGGGGGCGGGTTCGATGCCAGGATTCTGGTCAGATAAAAACAAGAGGGAAGAGGTGACGCCCGACAATCAAACCCTTTTAGGGATGATCTCCAGGTTCACCTCCCCGCGGAATCTCTCCTGCAGGGCCTTCTCGAGCCGCTCGTACTCATCCATGGTCTCGGTCTCCACCACCAGGTCTCGCTCATCCAGCACCCGCAGTCTGCCGTGCTCCCGTACCACCTCGATGACCTCCTGAGGATCAACCGTCACCCACCCCTTCATCCGGCGCACCAGCTCCTCACCGCTGAAGCCCCGCTCGATCTCCATCTCCACCTTCCGGAACCGGGCGTCCCAGCCGATGCGGGCGGGGCGGGTGATAATCGGGGTGACGGGATCGTGCATGGCCGCGCACGTGAACCAGAGCTTCGCCTTGACCATCTCTGCCTCCGTAACGAACTGACCCTCAACGATAAAGAGAAGGAGGAAGTATGTCAAGATGGTTTGACTTCCCCTCCAGGAGGCGCCGAGGTACTTCCGAAATCCCCTTACACGCCTCGAGTGCGCATAGGCGGCTGACTTCATCCCCCAGGACTGGTATGCCATCCTCGCCCACGCAGGTTTGGGCAGCGCCTCTTCTTCAGGGGCTACGTGCGCCTGTTCGTGGCGCAGAAGAAGCCCACCGAAAAAAGGAGAGGGCGGTATCCCCATACCGCTTCTCTTTGACGAGCTCCATTTTGATGGGCACGGGGATTGTTTCCCTCGGCGAATGCTCGGCCACAACCACGCCCCGCGGGGAGAGGATCTTCTTTTCGGCGATGGCCTGAAGGGTCTTCCCCACGAGGTCCTTCCCGTAGGGGGGATCCACAAAGATGAGGTCGAAGGTCTTCCCCCGCTCCGCTAGGACCGCTATCCCCCTGCTGGCCGCCAGGGCGAGCACCCGTGCCCTGGAAATCAACCGGAGATCCTTAAGATTGCCCCGCAGGAGCTTGAGCGCCCCTCGGCCCTGCTCCACGAAGACCGCCTCGCGGGCACCCCGGCTGAGCGCCTCGATCCCCAGGGCCCCGGTGCCGGCGAACAGATCGAGGACCGTCCGATAGATCCATGAGGGGCCCAGGATATCGAAGATCGCCTCTCGGACCCGGTCGGATGTGGGCCTGATCTTTGCGCCTTTGGGAGCGGGCAGCCTCCTGCTCCTGAGATCTCCACCGGTAACCCTCACGGCCGCTGCTCCTTGAGTCTCTCCACCACCGTGGTCATCTGGTCGTAGTGAGTCCCGGCCCAGTAGACCTTTCGACAGGAGGGACAGCGGGAGAACTCTTGGTGGGCATGAAAGATGTACTCCGGCACCTCATCCCGCACGGTCTCATGATCCGCGTCCTCCAGAAGGGTGTTGCAGGCCAGACAGCGAGAAAAGAGCTGTTCCTCACGGATGAGGAGGTGTAGGGTGCGGACCACCTCCCGTAGCTGTAGGAAGGGATTATCCTCCTGGACCAAGAGGGCTTCGATATTCCCCTTTCTCTTATAGAGCTTGGTGTCTTTGGTGATGAGGGTCCTACCGTCCCGGTGGGCCTGGTGCAGCAACCCCTCCGCGTCATCGGAGCGCCAGTAGACGGTATCATAGCCTAAAATACGGAGCCATTTGACCAGTTTCCCCAGCGTCCTGTCGGCGATAAACTTCATAGAGAAGCGCGCTTGGCCAGGTCAAAGGCCACCTCCCGGGCCTTCGCCATGATCTCTTCCTCCCCCTCCACATGGCGCCCCCGCATCAGGACCTTCCCATCGCAGATGAGGGTATCGATGCAAGAGCCGTTGGCGGCATAGATGAGGTCGGAACCCAGGTGAAAGTGGGGGGTGAGCTGGGGGTGGTTCAGGTCTGCCAGGGCGATATCGGCCCACTTCCCCTCCTCGATGGCGCCGCACTCCAGGCCGAAGGCCGTAGCCCCTTGGGAGGTGATCATTTCCAGGGCCTCGTGGGCCGGCATCTCCACCGGATCTCCCGTGTGGAATTTCTGTAGGAGGGTGGCGAACTTGGCGCTCTCCAGCATATCGAGGTTGTTGTTGGAGGCGCACCCATCGGTCCCCAGGGCGATGGTTACCCCCCGCTGCCGCAACCCCTTATAGGGGAAGACCGCTCCGACCGTGAGCTTCATATTGGAGATGGGGTTGTGTACTACCCGCACCTCGTGGGCCTCCAAGAGATCCATCTCCTCCTCATCCAGCCAGACACTGTGGCAGGCGACCAGATGGGGGCCCAGGAACCCGATCCGCTCCAAATACTGAACCGGCCGGACCCCATAATCACGTAGGCACCCCAGAACCTCCTCTTCGGTCTCGGAGAGGTGGAAGTGGACCAGTAGCCCCTTGTCCCGGGCAAAGTCAGCACACCACCGCAGCGCCTCCTCCGAGACGGTGTAAATGGCGTGGGGACCCAGGGTGAAGGTCACGCGGGGGCCGAACTCCCCGCGGGCGGCAAAGAGCTCTTCGTTGAGAGCTATCTGCGCCTTGGCCTTCGCCTCATCGAAGAGGTCGATAAAAACGGCGCTCACCGCGGCCCTGATCCCCATCTCCTGCACGGCCCTGGCTGTTCCTCGCCAGTGCCAGTACATGTCGTTGAAGAAGGTGGACCCGCCCTTGATCATCTCCAGACAGGCCAGCTTGGTCCCCCAGTAGACATCCTCCTCCGTCATGTGGGCCTCAACAGGCCAGATCTTCGTCTCCAGCCACTCCTTCAGCGGCATATCGTCGGCGTATCCCCGTAGCAGCGTCATGGCAGCATGGGTATGTCCGTTGATGAAGGAGGGGACCGCTGCCTTTCCCTCCCCGCTGATCACCTCATCGGCTTCTCGTCCGAGGTCTTTGCCGATCTGCGCGATCCGGTTCCCCTCGATGCGGATATCCTGTTTCGCCCCATTCACCTCCACCCCTTTGATCACCACGCTCATCCCATTTCCTCCATCATCGTGTATAAGACCCTCTGTACCCTTGATGCGTTCTCCCGCGCCCCCCGGGAGATCTCCTCCTCGGTGAGGGGGTGCGCGCCGATGCCGTGGCAGTAGTTGTCCACCGAGCAGATGCTGGCGTAGGCCAGCCCCATTTCCTGGCAGAGGGTGGCCTCGTGGGCCATGGTCATGCCCACCAGGTCGCCGAAGCCCCTCAGCATGGCGATCTCCGCCCTGGTCTCCAGACGGGGGCCGATGGTCTGAACATAGATCCCCCTGCTCACGAAATCCACCCCTGTCCGCTCGGCGGCCCGTATGAGGCATTTCCTGAGTCCCTCGTCAAGGGCTGGTGTGACGTGCATGGCCTGGTGCTCATAAAAGGTCATAATACTCCACGGGCTGAGGTAGTCGTGGGGGATGACGACCCACCCCGGCGAGACGTCCTCACTGAGGCTTCCCACCGAGTTGACCCCGACCACCTTGGTGACCTCCAGCCGTTTGAAGGCGTAGATATTGGCACGGTGGTTGATGCGATGGGGTGGGATTCCCCGGGACCCGTGGCGGGGGAGGAAAATCACCTCCCGTCCCCTGAGGGAGCCGATGGCGAAGCGGTCGGACGGCTCCCCAAAGGGGGTCTCCACGGCCCTCCGCTCCCTTACCTCGATCTCCTCAGGGGAGAAGTTCCCTCCGGCGATGATCCCCAGCAATGCCCCCTCCTGTGCACGTCCATAATACGGTAAGGAGACGGTGATTGTCAATTTTCACCTCCTTGACTCGGCGTCGAAGAATTGCTACATTCAAAGGGCCTTGAGGATGTGACGATGTCTGGAATGACGCGTAGGGAGATGCTGAGATGTCTGGTGGCCGGGGCTGGGTTAATCCTTATCCCCCGGCCGTGGAGGATCACCGCCTCTGCTGCATCATCAGGACAACCTGATCTGGCCGTCGCCACAGAGGGCTCCGCAGCTCGGATCACGGAGGCCGCCGTTCGGGCCCTGGGGGGGATGAAACGGTTCATCTCCCGCGGTGATGTGGTCCTCGTAAAACCCAATATAGCGTGGGATCGAGCGCCGGAGTTGGCCGCCACCACCAATCCTGAGGTGGTTGCCACACTGGTGCGGATGTGCCTGGACGCCGGCGCTAAAAAGGTAAAGGTCTTCGACCACCCCTGTGAGGACCCCCGGCGCTGCTACGTGAGCAGCGGGATCATGGCGGCGGCAAAAGAGGCAGGCGGCACGGTCACCTACGTGGATGAGCGGAGATTTCGGGAGATGGATCTCAAGGGTGAAGTCCTCAAAAAATGGCAGGTCTACCAGGAGGCGGTGGAGGTGGACAAGGTGATCAATGTCCCCATCCTCAAGCACCACAGCCTGGCCCGGCTCACCATGGGGATGAAAAACCTCATGGGGCTGATCGGGGGAAGCCGCTCCCGACTCCACTGGCAGTTAAATCGCTCCCTCGTCGATCTGGCCGCCTTCTTTAAACCGACCCTGGTCGTCCTCGATGCCGTGCGGATACTGACGGCCAATGGTCCCCAAGGGGGAAGCCTGAAGTATGTGAAGGAGCTTAATACGGTGGTGGCGGGGACGGACCAGGTGGCAGTGGACGCCCTGGGCGCAAAACTCTTCGGACTGTCTCCCGAGGAGATGGAGCACCTCGAACTCGCCCACGAGCGGGGTTTGGGGCAGATGGATCTCGCGCAGCTGCGGATAAAGGAGGTCACGAGCAATTCCTGAGAGAGGAACCGTAAGATGGATCCGCTCGATCCGGTGGTGGCAGCTGAGGCGCATCAGTCAGTGGTCCTTCCTGATCCTCTTTCTCTTTCTTTTTGTCCAGACGGCCTATAAGGGCACCGATCAGATCGTCTATCCAGTCAGGATCTTCCTCCACTTTGATCCTCTCATCCTGATAACGACCCTCCTCTCATCCCACTACATCCCCCTGGCCCTCTTACTCTCCCTGATCACCATCGCCGTCACCCTCGTCTTCGGCAGGGTCTTCTGCGGCTGGGTCTGTCCTCTGGGGACCCTGAACGACTTCATGGGCCGTCTCACCCCGAAAGAACACAGATCACAGCACGCAACAGATCAAGGACGGCGGATCAAATACTATGTCCTTCTCTTCGTCCTGGTGAGCTCCCTCTTTACCCTCCAGGTGGCGGGGTTTGTTGACCCCCTCTCCCTGCTGATCCGCTCGCTCGCCGTGGCCGCCGAACCTGCGGTGAACCTGATGGTCCGCGCGGCCTTTGACCTCCTCTACCGTGCCGGCGTCCCCGGGGTGACGACCATATCCGAACCCATCTATCTCTTCTTACGAAACCACGTCCTGGCCTTCCGCCAGCCCCTCTTCTACCAGGGGGTCATCATCGGCCTCATCTTTGCGGCACTGCTAGTGGCTAATCTCTACCGACGGCGCCTTTGGTGCAGATACCTCTGCCCCCTCGGAGCCCTGCTGGGGCTCATAGCACGGATCAGCCCGATGAAGCGGATCGTCGGAGAGCGCTGCACCTCCTGCAGCCTGTGCGTTCGGGAGTGCCGTACGGGGTCTGCAACCGATAGCACGGGGACATGGAGGAGATCAGAGTGTGTAATGTGCGGTGAGTGCCAGGAGGAGTGCCCCCAGGACGCCGTGCGCTTCGGCCTCTCTGCACCCGAAGGGGCGGGCATCGACCTGCAACGGCGTGCTGTAGTAGCGGCCCTGATCGCCGGGGTCTTTGCGATCCCCCTCGTCAGGGCCTCCCCCCGCTACCAGCGGGGGGAGGGGAGATTGATCCGCCCCCCGGGCGCCCTCCCGGAGGAGAAGTTTCTGCGCCGGTGTGTGCGGTGTGGGGAGTGCATGAAGGTCTGTCTCACCAACGGCCTGCAGCCCTCCCTCTTTGAGGCGGGCGTGGAGGGGGTCTGGACTCCGCGGTTCGATTTTGGGGTCGGCTACTGCCAGTACTACTGCACCCTGTGCGGCCAGGTCTGCCCCACCGGGGCCATCAGGGAGCTCACCCAGGAGGAGAAGGGGCGTACCAAGATCGGCCTCGCCTACATCGACAAGAACCGCTGTATCCCCTACGCCCAAGGGGTTGAGTGCATCGTGTGCGAAGAACACTGCCCGACCCCGGACAAGGCCATCAAATTTGAGGTGGTCGAGGTGACGACCCCTACCGGACGCACGAGGATAAAGCGCCCCGTGGTAGACCTCAAGCTCTGCATCGGCTGCGGGATCTGCGAGTTCAAGTGTCCACTGCACGACCAGCCCGCCATCATCGTCACCCGCCTGGGTGAATCCAGAGGGGAGGACTTCTTGTTACCATCTTCTTCCTGAGGGGAGAGAAGAAGCGAATGATCTATTGTTCCAGCCGATTCAGCGAAGAACGGTCCTCCCTAATCAAGCCTGCCAGAAAGTTTCCCCCGCTGGCATCCATGCCATAGATCTGCGATCAGATCATCACAGGCAAGAAAAAATCTGGAAAATTGCAAGCAAAATGCAAGATTTTTGCTTGACAAATACTATATATTGTGGTACATGGCAAAAGAAATACAATATATAATATATGAAATAAGGTGATTTCATTATGATTTCCGTAACTGAGCTGAGAGAGAAACAGCGGGAGATCTCCACAGGGGATACCACCGACATGGCCCTCTTCGTGCGCACCTCCGAAGAGAGCATGGAAGGGTGGAACCGTCAGCGGATCGTGGACGCCCTGATCAGGGAGACCTACATCGACCCCGACACCGCCGAGGCCATCAGTGTGGAAGTGGAGGAGATCATCAGGAGCAGCAACATTACTATGGTGACCGCCCCACTTATCCGGGAGCTCGTGGACGCCAAGCTCATCGAGCGGGGCCTCGAGGAGGCACGTAAACAGCATACCAGGCTCGGTATGCCACTGTACGATGTCGATCAGCTCATCATGCACCCCAACAAGGAGAACGCCAACGTCCCCCATGGGCCTGAGGCCACCAATTTGACCCTGGCTGAGACCATCAAAAAGGAGTACGCCCTCTTGCGCGTATTCTCCCAGGATGTGGCCGACGCCCACATGAGGGGAGACATCCATCTGCACGACCTGGGATTTATCGATCGCCCCTACTGCAGCGGCCAATCCCTCGAGTATATCAAGCGGTTTGGGCTCAATCTGCCCAACTCCATCTCCATGGCCAAGCCCCCCAAGCACCCGGAGGTCCTGTTGGCCCACATGGTGAAGTTTGCTGCGGCCCTCCAGAGCCACTTTGCCGGGGCCATCGGGTGGGACGCGGCCAACATCTTCTTCGCCCCCTACCTGGAGGGGATGGATGATAAGGAGATAAAGCAGCTGGCCCAGATGCTCATCTTTGAATTCTCCCAGCAGGCCGTGGCCCGGGGAGGACAGGCCATCTTCACCGATCTCAACCTCTACTGGGAGGTCCCCAAACACTTCCGGGATGTCCCGGCCATCGGCCCCAGGGGCGCGTTCACCGGGAAGACCTACAAAGAGTACACAGAGGAGGCCCAGCGTTTCGTCTGGGCCCTCTTCGAGGTCTACAGTGAGGGCGACGGGGCAGGGCGTCCCTTCTTCTTCCCCAAGCCGTTGGTCCACATCACTGAGGATTTCTTTGCAGCCCCTGGCAACGAGAAGTTCCTCCACCATATCTGTGAAATCGCCTCAGAAAAGGGGAACTCCTACTTCGTCTTCGATCGGGGAGAGACGGCCAAGATATCTGAGTGCTGCAGACTCAGCTTTAAGCTGGATGCCTCAGACCTCGAGGACGCCAAGCAGCCGTGGAAGATGCGCTATTGCGCCCTGCAGAATGTCACCCTGAATCTGCCCCGCATCGGCTACCTCTCCGAGGGCAACGACACCAAGCTCTTTGAGAATATCTCCCGCTTTATCGAAATAGCCGTCAAGGCCCACCTGGAGAAGAAGGCCTTTGTGGAGCGGCTCCTCTCCTTAGGTGAGCGGGGCCCCCTGGCCTTGCTGACCATGAACCAAGACGGGGAGCCTTATCTCAGGATGCACCGGGCCACCTACCTCATCGGCATGGTGGGGCTCAACGAGATGGTCAAAATACACACCGACCAGGAGATGCATGAATCGCGGGAGGCCTTCAAGTTCGGCTTAAAGGTGATCGCCCACATGAAGCTGCTAGTCGACAAGATGAGCGCGCGGCACGGGATGCGGTTCGTATTAGAACAGACCCCGGCCGAGAGCACTGCCTATCGTTTCGCCAAGCTAGATCTGCGGTTCCACTCCCCCCATGCAGGGCATATCGTCATGGGGGATATCGCTCGGGGCGAGGTCTATTACACCAACTCCACCTACCTGAACACTGCCGCCCCGATCAACCCGATCGAGCGGGTGCAGCAAGAGGGGATCTTTCACCCCCTCATTGAGGCAGGTGCCCTGACCCACATCTGGCTGGGGGAGGCAAGGCCTTCACCCGCATCCCTGGCCAACTTTGTAGCCAAGACCTTCATGTACACCCAGAACGACCAGATCGCCTTCTCCCCGGAGTTCACCACCTGTAACGACTGTGCGCGTACCTCGCGGGGCCTGCGGAACGTCTGCCCCTACTGTGGCTCCGAGGATGTTGATGGCATCACCCGCATCACCGGCTACTTCACCAAGATCTCCAGTTGGAACAAGGGAAAACTGGGGGAGTTGCGGGATC
>CAYQOD010000070.1:0-8785 GCA_964419065.1 uncultured Thermodesulfobacteriota bacterium
CCACTTAGGATATACTATTTATCCTAAGTGTTGCACTTGCTTATTGAACTTGGGAGATAGTAAATACACTTATAAACCAAATTTCCCTCCTCATGTCAAGGGGAAAATGATTGAGGGTTTCAGAGTTCCTGGAGAATACAGTGTTCCATCAGCGTAATCCCCAGAGGAGAGAGATAAGCAAAGGGGGCTGGCCGGCGCCTATGAACATATCAAGGTCAGCTGTTGCATTCATGAGTACCACTTTTACCCAGTCAAAAAACAGAAAAACGGTCAGTCTCAACAAACTGGCCGCATAGAGAATTGAGTTTCATTTTCACTGGTGCCCAGGGCCGGGATCGAACCGGCACGGTGGAAACCACCGAGGGATTTTAAGTCCCTTGCGTCTACCAATTCCGCCACCCGGGCCCCATCCACCAGCATGATAGCCAAAACCCGCCCTCATGTCAACTTCGACCTTTTTTCCTGACCTATTTGCCTGACCGTCTATCACTTTTTGATCTCACTTTTTGTGGGGGTATTTAGCCGGGGGAAGGATCGTAATGTGGGTGGGAGGATATTTTGAGTAAGGAATTCTAGGGAGAAGGTTTGAGTAGTGGAGAAGTGGTAGAAGAAGAGGAGGCCTATGGTGAGTAAGGAGAGACGAAGTCCTTTGGATTTTGTGGTGAGCTGGGCATCTGGTCGGCGCATCGCCATGGCGTGGCCGATGGCGGTGAGCAATAGGATAGCCAGGCCGATCAGGAGGGTGAAGCGGGCGAGGGCTTGAGGGTTTTTGATCTGGGTCCAGACGAGTTTTAGTTCGAAGCGAGCGCCTTTGGTGTCTCGGATTTGTTCTTCAATGGCCATGCGGCGGTCATAGAGGGAGGTCAAATGGGAGAGCGGATCTGTGCGGTTCGTCGCTAGTCACCACGATTCCCGTGATCCTTCATCAATAAAATGGGGGAAAATCAGTGGCACTGTACCATCACTTCTTCCCATCAAAGAACGACAAAAAAACAAACTGAAGATAGGTTTGTAGCGGCTTTTATAGGGTGTTTAAAAAGAGCTTAAGTGACGCAATTTTGTTTACACATGAAACATGAGCAGTCTCGGATGAAGGGCTTGTGGAAGGGCCAGGAGCCGAAAGGCCTGACATCTTTTTCTCCCATCCTCCGAATGGGAGAAAAACCCTCACCTTGAGGCGATAGTAGTTTACTCTCTTTCATGAGGAGGATGCATAACCGAAACATAACCTGGAGGCCCCTAAAAACCTCTGAGGTCAGCGGCCCGAAGCCCGCCGTGACGAGCATCGGGCCGCTGGAGGAAGTAGTTATCTGGTTTTTCTAGATTTTCTCGCCTTCCTAGATGTTTTCGCCTTTTTCTCCTTATAAATAGCGCCAACTACCGCACCATTAATCACAGAAAGTACCAAGGCATTTATGAGCCAGTAAACCACGACCGTTGTTGCTATGGTCATATAGAATGGCATTGATCCTATTCCTGTCAGTGCTCCGACGAGCCACACAAGGATTCCATACATCATGCCTTTTGCTACGCCCTTTCCTGGAATGCCTTTGTAGAGTACGGCAAAGACTAATGCAAATAGTAACGCACCGATGAGCCCTGTAACATTCATCCCTATCATATTTCCTGCGCTCATCATGATAACTGGATCTTTCCAGATATTTGGTGGCAGGGTATAGACCCATTTAAAAAGCCAACCACACGTTAACCAGCCGAAAAGGGAACTCACTATCCAGATAACAACCCCAGAAATTATGATTCTCTTTGCACTCATTGTGCTACCTCCTTTCTTTTTGCATCACTATCATGCTAACTCTCAGACTATAGACAGGTGTTTCTTAGCACTTCTTCTCCATTTAATCAACTTAAAAAATTACCTAGAAAATAACCACCACTACCTCCTCTCCCTTGGGGGAGAGGATTAAGATGAGGGGGGGAAATTGTAACCACCCTCACCCCTACCCTCTCCCGCCTCCGTCCCGAACTCGGGACGAGAACGGGGCAGCGGGAGAGGGGGTTGGTGATGTTTTCATGATTCGTGGGTGATGTATCCGTCATGATGGATTGCTCTGTAACAGTTTGTTAGAATGATGATGGGAGAAACCCCTTTTCCCATTGAACTCCCCCTCTGCTTCACGATATAATAAAAGCTCAACATCTTTTCTGGAGATTATAACATCTATGAAAATCCTCCTTATATCCCCGGAACGGGAGAGGAAAAAGGAAGAGGCCTTCCTTTTCCGCCTCGGCTTCCTCAACCTCCCCTATGTGGCCGCTGTGACCCCCCCGGATGCCGAGGTGCGGATCGTGGACGAGGCCTATGAATCCATTAACTTCGATGAGAAGGTCGACCTCGTGGGGATAACGGCCCAGACCCCGGTGGCCCCGAGGGCCTACGAGATCGCTAAAGAATTCCGCAGGAGGGGGATACCGGTGGTGATGGGTGGCGTTCATGCCAGCGTGCTCCCTGAAGAAGCCCTGGAGCACGTGGACGCCGTGGTGATCGGGGAGGCAGAGGGGGCATGGCCCCAGCTCCTGGATGACTTCCGCCTCGGCAGATTACAAAAAATATACCAATTCAATGGATGGGTACAAGGGGATACAATCCCCCTGCCCAGAAGAGAGTTATTAAACCACCGTCTCTATTTCCCCCTGAAACTCCTGGAGACGACCCGTGGCTGCCCCCACCGGTGCGACTTCTGCCAGGTATCCCACTTCTTCGGCAATCGGTATCGAAACCGCCCCCTCCAGGATATCGCCAGGGAACTCGATGCCATGTTCGGACCGGGGCCAGTGATGAAACCGTGGGTCAAAAGACTCCTCTCAGTCCTGAGCGGAGACCTGCCATACTTCCTCAAGAGGAGGTTGGTCTATATCATCGACAACAACGTAGTATCCGACAGGAGATTTATCATCGAGCTACTCTCCCTCTTGAGGGATTACGATCTCCTGTGGTGGGGACATGCCCCGGTCTCCATCGCCGACGATGAAGAGCTGCTGGGGCTCTTTGCTGCCAGTGGCTGTATCGCCGTCAACATCGGTTTTGAATCCCTCTCCCCCAAGAACCTGAAGACCATGAAAAAGGGGTTCAACAAGCCACACAAGTATCAAGAGGCGATACAGAAGATCCACGGGTATGGGATGGGGATCATGGGGACCTTTATCGTGGGGTTGGATGACGACGACCCAGGAGTATTTCAGAGGACCATAGATTTCATCGCGGAGAACCAACTCGACTGGGCCTTGGCCTTCATCATGACCCCCTACCCTGGCACTGAATCCTACAAGCGACTAGAAGGTGAGGGGAGGATCCTGACCAGGGATTGGGAGAAATACGACTCCTTGAATGCCGTCTACCAACCCCTTTTAATGAGTGTGGAGGAGTTGGAACAGGGGCTGCGCGGGATCTGGAGGGAGACCTTCTCACTGAGGTCCATCTTTCGCAGGATCATCAAAGCCCCTCGCATTCACCCCCTCTTCTATCTCCCCATGAACTGGAGCTTCCACCAGCTTACGAGGAACTGGTAGCCTTTCTGAATAATGGTGTGTTAGGATAGTCAATAACAAAAGTCAAACACGCACGTCCGGAAACACCGGAAACGTGTTATCAGAGGGATACATGATGAACATCCTCTTCTTTACAATTACCCTCGCCCTCTACCTCAGCGGCACTATCGCCTATCTCCTCTACCTCGTATTTTCCCAGGAGAGGGCGGCATGGTTTGGGAAACTCCTTCTGGGCCTGGGGTTTATCTCCCACTGCATCACCCTCGTGCTGAGATATATCGAGGCAGGCCATACGCCGGTAGTCAACCTCCACGAATCGCTCTCATTTTTTGCCTGGGCCATCGTCGGTTTCTTTTTGCTATTGCGGTATCGATATCAGGTGGAGGTGCTCGGGACCTTCATTTCGCCCCTCGCCGTGGTGCTGGTCGTCTGGGCTGCCACCTTGCCGAAGGAGATCCTTCCCCTGCCTCCTATCCTCAGGAGCTACTGGCTCCCTATCCATGTCACCTTCGCCTTTTTCGGTGACGCCATCTTCGCCCTCGCCTTCTGCGCCGGGGTGATCTATCTCATCCAAGAGAGCCTCGTTAAATCCAAGCGGATACGTGCCCTCTCCCAGCGTCTCCCTTCGCTGGAGGTTCTCGATGAGATCAACTACCGCTCGTTGACCATCGGCTTCCCCCTGCTCACCATCGGGATCATCACCGGTGCGGTGTGGGCCGAGTACGCCTGGGGGTCGTATTGGAGTTGGGATCCTAAAGAGACCTGGTCCTTGATCACCTGGCTCCTCTACGCCGCCCTCCTACACCAACGGCTGACGGTGGGCTGGAGGGGAAAAAAGGCGGCTATCATGGCTATCGTGGGGTTCGGGACGGTGCTGTTCACCTTTCTCGGTGTCAATCTCCTGCTGGAAGGACTCCATACCTACACCGAATGGTCCAGGTGATCCATGAGAGAAGTCATCTTAGTCGGGCTCAACCACCGCACGGCCCACCTGGAGATCAGAGAGAAGGTCGCCTTCCCGGAAGCGGACCTAGGCCGATACCTGGAGACGCTCCGGAATCTCTCCAGCCTTACCGAGGGTCTGATCCTCTCCACCTGCAACCGCGTGGAGATCTATGCGGCAACGAGAGATCCGCAGAAAGGTATCGAGGAGATCAAGGGGTTCCTCGCCCACCAGCGCCGTATCCCCCTCCCGGAATTTGAGGATACCCTCTATATCCTTCAGGGGGAGGAGGTGGTGAACCATATCTTTCGGGTGGCCTCCAGCCTTGACTCCATGGTGGTAGGGGAACCTCAGATATTAGGTCAGATCAAGGATGCCTATCGAACGGCCCATGCCACCAGGACCACCGGTACCCTGTTGAACAAGTTGCTCCACAAGGCCTTCTCAGTGGCCAAGAGGGTGAGGACCGAAACCAGCATCGGAAACCGGGCGGTCTCGGTAAGCTTTGTCGCGGCGGAATTGGCCAAGAAGATCTTCGGCCACCTGGAGGGACGAGAGGTCTTGATCATTGGGGCGGGGGAGATGTGCGAACTGGCCGCTCAACACCTGATACGCGGTGGCGCGAAGAGAATCGTGGTGACCAATCGGACCTGGGAGAGGGCCATGGAATTGGCCGAACGGTTTCACGGGGAGGCGATCCCCTTTGCGGAGCTTTCCAACTCCCTCTTACGAACAGATATCGTCATCAGTTCCACCGGCTCACCAGACTATATCGTGCGAAAGGAAGAAGCCTCTAAGATCATCAGGGCGAGGAAGCAGAAACCCCTCTTCTTCATCGATATCGCCGTACCGAGGGACATCGACCCGCAGGTGAACTCCATCGATAACGTCTACCTCTACGACATCGATGATCTCCAGGAGGTGGCCGTAGAGAACATCAAAGATCGACGACAAGAGGCCCAAAAGGCTGAAGGGATCGTGACGGCCGAGGTGAAAAAGTTCTGCCGTTGGTATCAATCCTTAGAGGCAGTACCGACCATCGTCTCTTTGAGGGAGAGACTGGAGGAGATACGCAAGAGGGAATTGGAAAAGACCATTTCCACCCTCCCATCTCTCTCAGCGAAGGAGAAGCGGGCCATGGAGGCCCTCTCCGCTGCCATCGTCAAAAAAATCCTCCACGACCCTATCACCTTCCTGAAGGAGACGAGTCAGGACTCTGATGGTGAGTTGTATGTGGACGTGGTGAAGAAACTCTTCAAGCTACACGGGGAGTAAATACCCATGATCTATCGTTCTCTGTTTTGTTTCCCTTTGAGATGTATCAGCCTTATCGTGACCGTCTCCCTCATCGCGGTTACCTGCCTCCCAGCCCCCCTGAGGGCTGCTATGACCGTGGAGGAGGAGAGAGAGCTGGGGGACAAGTTGGCCCGCGAACTCCATCAAAAGTTGGAGATCATCAATGATCCCCTCATCACGGAATACGTGAACGAGATCGGCAGACGTCTCTTGGAAGAAGCTCAGGACAAACGCTTCTCCTATCACTTCTACGTGGTCAAGGAACAGGAGCCCAATGCCTTCGCCATCCCTGGAGGTCATATCTTCGTCACCAGCGGGCTGATCAGATTAGTAGATCAAGAGGATGAGTTGGCAGGGGTCATAGGCCATGAGATCGCCCACTCTGCGCTGCGGCATATCGCCAAGGCGATGGAGAGGGCCAAGGCCATCTCCCTCGCCACCCTGGCGGCCATTATCGCCGGTGCCTTCCTCTCTAAAGATGCCAAGGGCGCCGGCGCCTTGACCACCAGCGCCATGGCCATGGCCCAATCCTTGATGCTCAAGTATACCAGGGAGAACGAGGTAGAGGCGGATCAAAAGGGGATCAAATATATGGTGGACGCCGCCTACGACCCCGGTGCTATGGTGACCTTCCTCAAAAAGATCTATCGTTGGCAGCGCTTTACCTCCCCCAATGTCCCCACCTACCTCTCCACCCACCCTGGGGTCGAGTCCAGAATCGCCTATCTTTCGGACACCTTCTCGACCACCCCTGAGCCTCTTGCAATACATCCCGCTCAGGCCGGAGACCTGAAAAAGATCCAGGTAAGGCTCTTCATCAAAGAGAGGGGAGAGTTGGCGGGCATCGACCATTTCTCCTCACTGCTGCGGGAAAGACCAGGAGACATGGACGCCCGCTACGGCCTGGGGGCTTCCTATGTCATGGCGGGGAGGGCAAAGGCGGCCATACCCATCTTATCCGAGGCCCTCGAGGCCTCACCAGAGGACGGATACATCGTACGAGAATTGGGCATTGCCTATTTTCAGGCGAAGGAGGTGGGAAAGGCCCTCCAGTCATTACAGGTGGCCCTCAACTCCTTTCCACACGATACGGCCATCCTCTATTACCTGGCCCAGGGGCATCAGGAGGAAGGTCGATGGGACCAGTCCCTCTCCCTCTACCGCCAAGTGTTGGAATTGGATCCTCAGCGGGTGGAGATCTATTACGACCTCGGCGTGATCTATGGCAAGAAGGGACTTCTCGGCCCGGCGCACGAGAACTTCGGCCTCTACTTTCAGAAGAAGGGAAACCGGGAGACCGCCCTCTTTCACTTCAGAAAGGCCTGGGAATACTATCAGGATGAGAAAAAGAAAAAAGAGTTGGAGGACCTGATACGAGCCTGCGAGAGGTGAGGGGTATGTGGTTGCGAATAACTACTCCTCACCGTGCTGTCCTCGATATCCCTCACATATCGTGTCAGCCGTAGAGATAGTGCCTCCCTTCCGCTCAACCTCCCCTGTGCCCCGGAAGGGAAGTCTTCCATAATCACACTGTGTAATGTACCCCCAGGCTCCTCTCCCTAACTCAAACCCCTCACCACCTTCTACCTCACCTCTCCCCTCTATGCAAGCTGGTAAGTATCTCTCTACCTCTCCAGGCTCGTGGGGCGATAGAGGTTGACATACTTCGCTTGCGTATAATAGCATAGAGTGCTCGAAAAACCATGGGGAGGGAAGGGTGGCCGATGAAGATCAGAAATCCCAATTTACAGATGATCATAGAATCACATATTAATGAGTGGTTCATCAAAGAGAAGGAGAAGCTGGAGCGAAAAAAGAAGAGGAAACCCCTCATCCTCATATCTAGACAACGGGGGGCCGGGGGACTCTCGGCGGCCGAGCGGCTCTCCAAGCAACTCGGCTGGCCCTATTATGATAAAAACATCATCAAGGAGATTGCCATTACCGTAGGAGCGGATGAGAAGAAGTTGGAACGCCTGGACGAACGTGACCGAAACACCTTTGAAGAGTTTCTCAATGTATTTCGTCGGGACCCGGAGGTCTCGCAAGACGAATATGTAGGGTACTTAAGGCGTTTCATTAAGACATTAAGTGAGGTCGGGGGGAGCATCGTCGTGGGCAGGGGGGCCGAGTTCATCCTCTCCCCTCAAGAGGCCCTGCGGACCCGTCTGATCGGTGAAACAGCGACACGGGCACGCTTTGCCGCCGAGAAGTACGGCGTTAAAGAGAGGGAAGCCATCACGCTCTTAGAAAAGTCGGACGGAGAGCGGAAAAATTTCATCAAGCGCCATTATGGAGAAGATATCGACGACCCTCTGCACTATGATCTGGTGATCAACACCACCTATATCGATCTGGATGGCGTGACAGAGCTGATCATCACTGCATACAAGAAGAAATTCCCTGGCATACTTCGATTGTAACGGTCCAGATCTTTTCGTAGCCTGATCCTAACAGCGTGAAGGGCTTGAGAGGGTCTTGTGGGCTTTTATGTCAGAGCCGATCATCGGCCCTGAAACCCCTCAGAAGGCATTGTATCGTTTGAGGAAAGAATGGCCTACACTACACTCCTTCAACGAAAGACCGGACAAGGATCCGTGGTATCTTCATGAGCAGGGGGCAGATAAACCCCTGTGAGGGGTTACCTAACAGAGCTGGCTTAAACCGCACGTGAGGACTTGCCCCACTCTCGTCCCGCTCCGGTAGATGGTGACACCCTTGCAACCCATCTGATAGGCCAGGAGAAAGGCTTCTCGGACATCTTCCACCATAGCATGGGAAGGAAAGTTTATGGTCTTGGAGACGGCGTTGTCCGTATGCCGCTGGAAGACAGCTTGCATTTGGACATGTCGCGAAGGAGGTATATCAAAGGCGGTGACGAAGAGCCGTCGTGCTTGAGGAGGGATCTCGGCCTCTGGCGGCAAGAAGCCGGTCTGGCGGAGGGTATCCTCCAGCTTAGGACGCCAAAATCCCATTTCCTTGCCTGCGTGCAAAAAAACCGGATCGATCTCAACAAGTTCCACATCCTCCAAAACCCTC
>CAYQOD010000071.1:0-8555 GCA_964419065.1 uncultured Thermodesulfobacteriota bacterium
CTCCTGGGGAGCACCGATGGAGTTCTTTAAATCACCGGAGAACGCCTTTCTCTTGTTCACACTGCTCCACTTTACCATCGGCAGGACCGCCTCGGTGGTCTACGCCATCATCAACCACCTCCCGCTTTACTTCTACCTGCCCCTGGCCTGGGGATACGACTTCATCCAGATCCCCATCTACGGTTTCTTTCTGGAGAGATCCTTCCATATCCCCCCCCTGCAATGGGTGGGGACACGGGTAAAGAGGGCCTCGGAGCGATGGCGACGCAAGAAGCTCGTACAAAGGGTCTCATCCCTGGGAGATGTGGGGATCATCCTGCTGTGCGCCCTCCCCATCAGGGGTTTCGGGGTGCTCTCGGCCACCGTCCTCACCTATCTTCTGGGAAAAGGGCGGATTTGGGGAACAGCCCTCCTGATGATCGGATCACTCCTGGGCATCTCCCTGACCGTGGGGTTGATGAAGGGGGCGATGGGGATATGGTGGGCCGTGCAAGGAGAATAGAGAGGTGGCAGATTTCCAAGAGGTAGGAAAAGGGGTGCCCCACCGCTACCCCTTTCTCATGATCGATCGGGTATTAGAGGTGGAACCCGGCCGCAGGGCCGTGGCGATAAAGGTGATAAGCAGTGACGACTTTTTCCTGTCCGGTCATTTTTCCGAAAGGCCATCCATGCCTGAGGGCCTCATCCTGGAGGCCTTGGCCCAGACAGGAGGGATCGCCCTGCTGAGCGCAGGGGAAGGAGGGATCGGGATCTTAGTAGGCGTTGAACAGATGGAGTTTGAGAAAACGGTATGGCCCGGTGGACGGCTTACGCTCTGGGCCGAAGTGGTGTTCCGTTTCGGTGGAATGGCCAAGGTACGGGTACGGGCCGAGGCAGAGGGTGAGACGGTGGCCCAGGGTATGCTGGTCTTGGCAGAAAGGGAACGATGATTGCGGAAACGAGGATACCTGAGCCCAGCCCCTTGGAAGATGAGTCCCTGACAGATTATTACAGCCGTATGGCCAAACGGTATATGAGCTTTCCGGTCAAGAGGGTCCTCTCCAGGATCAGGTCCCTGGGGGTGGAGCGGGGCCTCGCCCTGGATGTGGGGACGGGTCCCGGAATCTTTCCCCTCAGGATCGCCAGGTCCCTGCCCGAGATAGAATTTCTGGCCATCGACCTCTCACCGGCCATGACCAAGGTAGCTCAGGAGAATGCCAAGGAGATGGGGTTGGAAGATCGGATTCACTTTCAGGTGGGTTCCGCCTATGCCCTGCCGCTGAAAGATAAGTCCATAGACCTGTTGATCAGCCTGAATACCCTCCACCACCTGGAGGATCCCCTCCCCTTTTTCAACGAGGTCGCCCGTGTCTTGAAAGAGAGGGGAAAGTTTGTTATCATGGACTTCCGTCGAGATGCCCCGAGGTCCCTGTCCATCTTTTTCGATCTCTTGTGGCGATCCTTGATCAGGGAGAAGAGGGCACGAGACGGATTTTGGAACTCTCTCAAGGCCTCCTTCACCCTGGAGGAGTGCACAAGAATGCTCCGGCGCTCGACCCTGCGGGCCTGGAGAATATATCCCCAGGCCGTTGAGATGTGGATTGAGTCATATTGAACCATCGGAAGACTAAAGGGCACAAACAACTAAACACATAACACAAGAAGGAGGGAAGGAGATGAAGAACGAAAAGCTTTTCGGTATCATTGTGGCCCTCACCGTGATCCTTGGGAGCAGCGGCATGGCGATGGGCGCAGGGCCCCTCTTCAAGGATTACAACGCAGCAGTGGTCCAGGAGTTCGATGTCCCACCCAATGTCCCTGCTCCCGATGTTGCAGGTCATCAAATCGCCGAAAAGGTAGTCTACCAGCTCCGCAGGTACTCTCAGAAGTATAAACTCTTTGATATGGTGTTTAAGGAGGGTGAAAAGACCATGCCCGCTGGCACGAAGGTCCTCCTCATCAAAGGAGAGGTACGGGAGTACACCATGCCCACGGTGAGGAGACGCATAATAAAGGGTCTCGTCCCTGGAGGGGAGTACACCGCAACTGCGGCCTTTGCCGCCCACTACCAGTTTATCGATAAAGCAAGCGGGAAGGTCATCTATGAGACCGATCTGAGGACGACCGCCCATTTTGATGAGGACACGGTGGACTACGCCATGGAGAGAAACGCCGAGGGGGCGGCCAAGGTCGTCTATAGCCATAAGAAGTGAAGATAACGCACAGCTTCGGAAAAAGAAGGAATGAGATATAAACGATCGCTCTGCGCCATCGTCACCACAGTGATCATCAAGGATAGGGAACCTTTCCTGGTCAAAAGGAGATAGGGGGTGGAATGGATCTGCTGCCCCCTCTGCAGCAACGACGGAGGAGAGAGACGCTACCAGGAAGGTGATTACGTCACGGTCCGCTGCCCTTCATGTGACCTGGTCTATCAGAACCCCCGTCCCTCACCACAGGAACTATGGGAGGCCTATCAGACCTACCTCCCCGAAGGGGAGGACGAGATCGAGGCCTGGGGGAGGATGATGGAATCGGTCTTCAGGAAGGGGGCGGACCTCATCGAGCGATCTATCCCCCAGGGGAGGATTCTGGATGTCGGGGCGGGGTATGGCTTCTTTCTCGCCCTGATGAAGGCCAGGGGATGGGAGGTCACGGGTGTGGAGGTTTCCTCAACAGGGGTGCGCTATGGACGAGATCGATGGGGGCTCCCTCTCCTCCCTCAGCCGTGGGAAACAATCTCTTTCAAGGAGGGTGAATTCGATGTGGTCACTGCTTTCTACGTGTTAGAGCACCTTCCTGCTCCCCTGGCCTTCCTGAAAGAGGTCCATAGGATTCTACGACCGGGGGGGATGATCTTAGTCCGTTACCCTCATACCACCCCTATCAAGGCCGTCCTCTCCCTCTTGATGATCAGGAATCACCTCTACCACCTTCCCTTTCATCTGGTCGATTTCGCTCCCGGGACCATGCGCAGGGCCTTGAAAGAGGCGGGGTTTGAAGGGATAGAGAACTTTGTAGGGGGATTCACCGCCCCCCCAGCTCTGGGCAGTAGACTGGCAACGTACCTGTTCGGGACCATGGCGGAAATCCTCCATCGATTGTCATGGGGAAAGATCTTGCTGCCCGGGGTGAGCAAGACGACCACCGCCAGAAAGGGGGGACCTTGAGGAAACGGACGTTCCTGCTCTTCTTCGCCCTGCTCCTCTGTTTCATCCCCTGGGAGGCCCCTTTGGGGGCGCAGCAGGAAGGGGAGGAGCTAGCCCGCATACTGGATAGACTCAAAAAGGCCCAGGAGTCCATGGAGGACTTTACAGCCGACATCACCCAAGTCAAAAACTCCCTCCTCTTCACGGAGCCGGTAACCTCGCACGGAAAGATGAGGTTTAAGCGACCAAACCATGTATGGGTGGAGATGTCCCCTCCGTATCCCAGCATCACGGTCTTGAGCAAGGGTGTCCTCTGGATCTATTTTCCGGAGGAAAAAACCGCCCAGCGCTATCGGGTGGCCGGCAATCCCCTCCTGGCCAAATGGCTCCTCTTTTTCCAGAACCCCATTGAGACCATGGGGAGGGGGATATCGCTGCAGCAGCAAAAGGCCGGCGAGGTGGTATTGGGGGTAGATCCGGCTGATGAACTCGCTATCTTCCGAGCGATAACGCTCTGGATCGACACCTCACTCTGGATGCCAAAGATGATAGAGCTAGTGGAACGCAACGGTGATCGCACCACCATCACCTACCACCATATCCGGATAAATTCCGGGATCCCGGATTCCTCCTTTGCACTCCGTCTCCCCCCTGACGTCGAGATAATAGAGCCGATGGGGCGCTGAGCGATCCATGGTCGAATATAAGAGGATCATCGACATCTCCCTCCCGCTCGAGAAAGGGATCATCTGTTACCCCGGGGATACGCCCTTCTGCTCAGAGGCCATGTGCACCATCGCGCGCTCAGGCTGCAATATGAGCCAATTGACCGTGGGCACTCATACGGGGACCCATATAGATGCCCCCCTCCACTTCTTGGAGAGAGGAAAGGGGGTCGATGAACTCCCCTTGGAGCGGTTCATGGGGATGGCCCAGGTCGTGGAGGTAGTGGGGGAGTCTATCGGGCCGGAGTTCCTGCAGGGACTGAGATTGTCACAGATCCGCACGCTCCTCTTCAAGACCAGAAATTCCCTGCTCCTGGAGGAAAAGGGGTTTCGCAGGGACTATGTCCATCTGACAGCAGACGGGGCTGCATGCCTGGTGGAGATGGGAATAGATTTGGTGGGGATAGACTACCTCTCCATAGAGCGGTTCGGCACGCCCGACTTCGCTGTCCACAAGACGCTGCTCGAGGCGGGGATATCCATCCTGGAAGGGCTCGACCTGCGGGGGGTTGCACCGGGCACCTATTTCCTCATCGCCCTCCCTCTGCGCATCACCGGGGGTGATGGCTCACCCCTGCGAGCGGTCCTGTTGGAGGTCTGAGCCGTGGGGCAGAGGCGCGTCTTGGTAACCGGTATGGGTGCCGTGAGCGCGGTGGGGAATGACCTTCCCGCCTTCTGGCGATCCTTACAGGAGGGGCGCGGTGGGATCGGACCCATCACCATCTTCGATCCCTCGGGATATCGCAGTCACAATGGCGGTGAAGTGCGTGGGTTATCTCCGGAGAGACATTTCACCCTGAGGGAGTTGCGGAGGCTGTCCCGCTGCGATCAGTTCGGGATCATCGCTGCCCGAGAGGCGATGAGTGCCTCGGGTATCGAACTGGAGATGGTGGACCGGCAACGATGTGGGGTCATCTTAGGGGCGGATTCCGGGGGGATCTTCTCGGTGGAACAGTACTTCCGGGCCATCTACACCCATGCCCCCAAACGGCCATCACCCAGCCTGCTGGTCTCCTTTGCCCTTGCCACGACCACGGACCATATAGCGCAGGAGTTCGATCTGCGGGGGCCGAGGACCACCACGGCCACCGTCTGCTCCTCCAGCTCTGCGGCCATCGCCTTTGCCCGTGATGCCATTGTCCACGGGACGGCGGATCTGATGGTCACGGGAGGGAGCGATTCCCTCTGCGAGGTGACTTATGCTGGCTTCAATAGTCTCAGGGCCGTTGACCCGGAGGGGTGCCGACCGTTTGATAAAAACAGGCAAGGACTCTCCCTCGGTGAGGGGGCGGGCATCCTGATCCTGGAGGAGATGGAGCACGCCAGGACGAGGGGCGCCCAGATATGGGGTGAACTCCTTGGTTGCGGGATCTGCGCCGAGGCCTACCACCTCACGGCCCCCGAACCTTCGGGAGAGGGGATCGCCAGGGCCATCAGATTGGCCCTCGAAGATGCAGGGATATCACCAGAAGAGGTGGACTACATCAACGCCCACGGCACAGGGACCCCTCTCAACGACCTGGTGGAGACAAGGGGGATAAAACGAGCCTTCGGGAAATGGGCCTATGATATACCGGTAAGCTCCATCAAGTCGATGATCGGACATTGTTTGGGCTCAGCAGGGGGGATCGAGGCGATAGCCACTATCTTATCCCTCCAGGAGGGGATCATCCCGCCCACCGTCAACTACTCCACCCCTGACCCGGAGTGCGACCTTGACTACACCCCCAATGAGGCCGCAAAACGGGACATCCAGATCGCCATCTCCAACTCCTTCGCCTTCGGGGGGAACAACGTCTGTCTAGTCTTCGCAAGGGCGTAAGGCGGGTTATGAGCAGCAACGATGGATGCCGTCAGCGGGCCTTGACAAAATCCTCGTAAATCAACTCCGAGAGGAGTTCAGCGGGGTCCTTGTCACGCTCGGTGACAAAGGTGATTTCGTCAGCCAGCGACTTGCCCGCCAGCTCTTCCAGGACCTCGGCCTTCTCCCTCTTTGTGCCTATGATATGAATGTCCATAATGATAAGATGGTGGGGCGGGGTCAAATCTTTATCCTTGACTGAGTTGCTTCTTTATTTTTTCCACATCCTGTAAAAGCCTTCTGTCTCTTCCTCGCACAGCCCGAAACCTCTTCCTCCCTACACTCACCGCACTGTAATCAACCCCCATTACCTCCCCTATCTCCCGCTGATTCATCCCCCCATACCGATACAAAAACTCCATCAAAAGACCCCGAGCCACTCCCCCATACCCCCTCCTCATAACCTCCTCCCTCCTCACCCCCATCTCTTTACATACCACCCCTATTATCCTCTCAGGCTCCACCCTCCTCATAATCCCTCTCACTGCAGGAAGCTCCCTCGCCTGCATGGCGGCTGGAAGGTACCTCTCCCTGATCTCCTCTATAAATTCCTTCGCCCCCACAATCCCATACCCCCTGCCCACCTCTAATGGGTCCTCAACCTCCACCCCTACCCCCACCTCCACAAACTCCTTATACCTCCTCCTGCCTCGTACCGTATCCCCCCCACAATACCCCAAAACCTCTCCCACCCGCATAAAGGACCTTCTGTCTCGAAGAGAGAGATACCCAGGATAACTGCTCCACCGATACCGCCTCAGAGAGCTCTTCTGTTCTTCCACCGTAAGCTTGGCCTCCCCCTTCACCCGTACCGGATTGAGGTGGATATACCGAGATACCCCCTGAAGGTAGGAATCAGCATCGATGACAAAGGCCTTATAGCGACCCTGGTAGAGATGACCTGTCTTCTGATGGGTGTGGTTATAATAAGAGGTGTACGAGATATTAAAGTGGCGCATATATTCCGCAAGGTTTGCTAAGGGGGTTTTGACCAAGAAATGAAAGTGATTCACCATCAATACATAGGCCAGGATATCAACCTGGTAGATGTCACAAGAGCGCTCCAAGAGATCGAGGAATGTTGCGTAGTCGGCATCACAAGAGAATATTGCTTGACGTGCATTGCCTCGGCAGGTGACATGGTAGTAGGCATTCTCAAACTGAATTCGAAGGGGCCTCGCCATGACCTACACGGTATACCACACCGACAAGATAGTCAAGGATAAAGATTTGACCCCCCCATCCTGCTGCCCCTATTGCTTTTCCCCCCGCTCTACGGCACCAACCTCTCGCATTATAGAAGGATCCCACATTACATAGCCAACAAAACCATCTTCAGTTCTAATTTTATAGAACATATATTCCTTTGAATATCTAGTGTGTATGACTTCGGCTCTCACTCCTTTATTCAACTGCGCTATTACTCTATTCCGGGGAGAATCTTTTCGATCGGGTTTCTCGAGTAGCTCTGTTGGCTTTTCAATAATTATTATCTGCTTTTTATTGTCGCAGCCCATATTAGCCGAAAACATAAGCAAGAAGTAGCCTCCAATAAAAATTAATGACATGATATTAAATATTATCTTGCCCATGGTGCATTTGATCCTTCTCTAGGCCTTGTGGCCTGATAAAAGTTATATTTACTTACCAACCCAGAATCCATAAGAGCATAACCTAAAGATACAGGGAAAAAGTTCATTCCCAAATCATATCTTAAATTCTTTAGCCCCTCTTGAATAGGTGTTTGACAAGCATGAAATGGCCAGAAATAGTTTTCCTTGTAGTTCTTCAAATAATCTTCAAGTTTAGCTTCTTCACAGGGAGTCAAGCTAAGTACTGATCCAACTCCTTCTTGTAAAGTGAATAAATTCAACAACGTCCCCCTCGTCGTCCCCACCGACAAGAAAGTCAAGGATAAAGATTTGACCCCTCGCCTTTTACCCAGAAGTGCGTGCGCCATTAGGGCCGTATTGATACTCCTCGATCAGTGCACCATCCTTGGTCACAGTTAGTAGTCTACCCATGGGATCGTAGGTATATGTATAATTCGCTGTGGTACCGTTTACAGTGATCTGTTTGTTGACGATTCGACCATTGTCATCACGACCCAGGTTCCAGCTTGTAAGGTCTTGGCTATTGACTGAGAAAGACTCACTGCTTACCTCCCCATACCCATTGAAGCCACGGGTCAGGGACAGGGCGCCGCCGGAGACTGAAGTGGGCAAACCATTCTGAGCATCCCTAATAATGGTGAAGGCGCCGGCACCTGTTAACAGACCATCATTGTCATAGGCATAGCTGGTTGTACCACCAGCATAAGTAAAGCCCGTGAGGTTGAAGTCCGTGTTGTAGGTGTAGCCGAGGGTCTGGTTCAGGGTTCCGCTCAGGGTCTCGGAGGTGACGAGGCTCCCATCATACCCATAGGTGATGGCCTCAGATCCATTGGTCGCTGATTCCACCATGGTCCCGCAGTAATACGTAAAATCAATATCACCCTCAGGGGTCTGGATCTGGGTTAGTCTACCATTGCCGTAGATGTTTTTAATCTGAAACCCTGAGGGGAAGTTGATCTGGGTCAGGCGTCTGTCTCGGTCATAGACGTAGCTGTATGCCCCGCTGATCGGTGCCTGATAGACTTATTACTCCCTAATATATCCCTTTTGAGATTTTAATAACTCTTCTTCAGTCGATAAAATCTCTTCTGCTATTTTCTTTACTTTTGCAATATTATCGCACCCGAGAAGTTGTGAGGCTTTTAAATACTCCGATTTAGCTTCCTCAATTCGTCCTGCTTTTTCTAGTGCATCAGCAAATATTGCTCGATTAATGCCTTCTGCTTCT
>CAYQOD010000072.1:0-8546 GCA_964419065.1 uncultured Thermodesulfobacteriota bacterium
AAAAGGAGTGGGGTATGAATGGATTTTTTAAAGGAAAAATTTATGGCGTGACGACGGTTGGCGAGAGGGGGCAGGTTGTCATCCCTGCTGATGTGAGAAAATTGTTAAAGGTAAAACCTGGTGATAAATTGATCGTTCTGTTTCGTCCAGATAGAAAAATAATTGGTCTGATACTAGAGGAAGACTTTAGCAAATTCTTAAAACAGGCTTCAAAACTTGTATCCCAATTGGAAAAAAAGGTTTCTAAAAAAAGCAGGCGATAAAATGAAAAGTCTGATGATATTTTTTACAGTAGTGCTGTTATTTCTCTATTGTGTTCCAAATGCAGGGAGCGCTGAAGAAATACTTACCTGGGAAGACTGCGTCAAAGAGGCAGAGCGAAACCATCCTGATTTAATCTCTGCTCAAGAAGTCGTAAATCAGGCCAAAGCGGATAAAGCAATTGCAACGAGCACTATATTGCCTCAGATAAGCACTGAGTTGAATCAGAGTACCTCAAAGACGTCCATAAAAAATAGGACTGATACATATGCATATGGTGTGACGGCACAACAATTGTTCTTTGATGGCCTTAAAACTCCCTATGATATCGCGGCTGCCGCAAAAGATGTGAAATCAGCACACTATAACTACGAAGTAACATCATCTGATATAAGGTTGAGATTACGAACCGCCTTTATTGAGCTTTTAAAGGCCCAGGAACTCTTAGTCATTACAGAAGATATCTTCATACGTCGAAAGCAGAACGCGGATTTGGTTCGATTGTTGTATGAAGGGGGAAGAGAGCATAGAGGGTCGTTGTTGACTGAACAGGCAAATTTAGCACAGGCTGAACTTGAGGTTGCGCAGGCACAGCGAGCTATTACCGTAGCCCAGAGACAATTAAGTAAGGAACTGGGACGAACGGAGGTAAAACCAATACGGGTAACAGAAAATTTTGAGGGTATCACCGCGAAACGGGAAAGACCCAATTTTGAGGCATTGGCAACAAGTAACCCTTCTCTAGAAAACCTGACCGCCAAAAAAGAAGCAGCGAAGTTCGGTTTAAAATCTGCGAAGGCGGCGTTCTTCCCGCAGGCTTACGCACACGCAACTGCTGGGAGGTCTGATTCTGACTGGCCGCCACGCAATGATGAATGGTCGGTTGGGGCAACCCTTACCTTTCCCCTCTTTGAGGGCGGTCGCCGATGGGCAGAGGTCTCTAAGGCCAGGGCCGTATTGCACCAAGCTCAGGCAGATGAGAGAAGCGGCCAAGATGGTGTTATCCTGACATTAGAACAAACCTGGGCAACGTGGCAGAATGCAGTGGATGCCGTTGCTGTGCAAAAAAACTTCTTACAAGCTGCTGAAGAACGGGCGAAGATAGCCCGAGCACAGTATTCAAACGGCCTTATCTCATTTGATAACTGGACCATCATCGAGGATAATTTGGTACAAGCCCAAAAATCTTATTTGGATGCCCAGGCCAACGCCTTCGTTGCTGAAGCCCAGTGGATCCACGCACAAGGAGGGCAATTAGAGCATGTGGAATAAAAAATGGATAATGATCTTTAGTATAGTGATTGCCGTCAGTTTGAGTACGATAGTAGTGATCGTTTTAAAACAAAAACAGACCACGGCTGGGGACATCAAACTGGTAAGCCCCGTATATGGCACAATCCAAACCGTCATATCGACAACAGGCACGGTGCAGCCCCAGAATCGCCTGGAGATAAAGCCGCCGATTAGCGGACGGATTGAAGAGATCTTTGTTCAAGAGGGCGATACCGTAACCGTTGGTCAGACCTTGGCATTGATGAGTTCAACGGAACGAGCTGCGCTGTTAGATGCCGCCAGGGCGCAAAGCAAGGAAACGTTAGCGTATTGGCAGGAAGTGTATAAGCCCACCCCGTTTATAGCTTCCATCAGTGGCGAAGTAATCGTGCGGACTGTAGAGCCGGGTCAAACGGTGACTTCCAGTGATGCTGTCATCGTATTATCGGATCGCCTCATTGTGAAGGCACAGGTTGACGAGACTGATATCGGGAGAGTTAGCCTCGGTCAGACAGCAGTTATTAGCTTAGATGCATATCCTCAAACAAAGGTAAGGGCGATTGTCGACCATATAGCCTATGAATCGAAGATTGTCAATAATGTTACCATCTATGAAGTCGATATCCTTCCTGAAAAAGTACCAGCAGTGTTTCGCTCAGGCATGAGTGCTAACGTAGACATAATCGAACAAAGGAAAGAACATGTCCTCCTCATACCTCGTGAGGCGGTGAAGCAAGATGATGAAGGGAGCTTTGTTCTCGTAAGCACGAGCAGTAATAACGAGCCTGTGAAGCGCAGAGTCCAGCTTGGTATTTCAGATGATAAAAACGTAGAAGTTATCGCTGGGTTGGAAACTCAAGACAATATAATCATTGCGACGCAAAACTATCTATCCTCAAAAGAGAAAGATCCGGGAAGGAATCCTTTCATGCCGAGTCGGCGGCCATCGCAACCATCACGCCGTCCTTGATTACCTTCCTTACTATGCCTTTTGGCCATCAAAAGTAATAAGGTAACAACGATGATCGAATTAAAGCATATTACAAAGACCTATCAGATGGGTAACGTACAAGTGCAAGCGCTACTGAATGTGTCCTTAAAAATTGCTCCTGGAGAATTTATTGCCATTATGGGTCCTTCCGGCTCGGGAAAGTCGACACTTCTGCATATCGTGGGCTTTTTAGATAGACCTGATTCAGGATCATACCTTCTCGGGAATCAAGAAATAACTGAACTCAGCGATGACGAATTGGCTCTATTAAGAAACCAACTAGCAGGATTTGTCTTTCAGCAATTCCATCTCCTCCCCCGCATCAGTGCGTTAGAAAATGCGGAGCTCCCCTTAATCTATGCTGGAAGGCGTCATCTCAAGGAGAAGGCCCTCGAAAAGATCAAAGAAGTTGGTCTTTTACAGAGGACTTTTCATCGACCGAATGAATTATCAGGGGGTGAACAACAGCGAGTAGCCATCGCAAGATCCTTGGTGAATGAACCGCTCATTATTTTGGCGGATGAACCGACAGGCAACCTTGATACGAAGAGCGAGGAAGAGATTATCGCAATTTTGGAGGATCTGAATCAAAACGGTAAAACCATCATCATGGTTACCCATGAACAGGAAATAGCGGCACACGCAAAGAGAATTATCCGTATGCGGGACGGTGAAATTGTCGCTGATGATAAAAAGGAGACCAAGCGTAAAAAACCTCTTGTCATGACGCAGCGTCTTACCATAGATACTATCTTATCTGAATCGCGTCAAGCCTTCGCCAAGGCAGCGTTTATAGACCACTTCCGGCAGGCCCTCCATGCGATTGTTTCCCATAAGATGCGTTCACTCCTCTCTATGGTTGGAATACTCATTGGTATTGCTTCAGTCATCGCCATGCTGGCCTTAGGGCAAGGGGCAAAGGAGTCCATCTCGGAAAGGCTGGCTTCACTAGGATCAAACCTCTTAACCGTAAGACCTGGTTCCAGCCAGTTGCACGGGGTAGCCTTGGAGGCAGGAACAGTTACCCGTTTTACCCTACAGGACGCCGATGCGATAACAAAGCTTACGGATACGGTGAGCAGGGTATCTCCTTCGGTTAGTGGTCGTGGGCAACTCGTATACGGCAATAAAAACTGGAACACACAGATCCTCGGCACAGGGGTAGAGTATGCACCGATGCGGGCAGCTGTCCCGACAATCGGCAGGTTCTTTACTGAGGAAGAATTGCGCAGGCGGGAAAAGCTCGTCGTACTCGGCACCACGGTTATTGAAAACCTTTTCGGCGATGCCGATCCGCTCGGTGCAATAGTAAAAATAAACCGCATCAATTTTAAGGTGATTGGCGTCTTGCCTGAGAAAGGTGCAACCGGTTGGCGTGACCAAGATGATGTAGCGGTTATTCCCGTTACGACCGCCATGTACCGACTGTTAGGCAAACAGTATATCGATTCCATCGATGTTGAGGTACGCGCCCCCAGTTTGATGGAAGAGGCTCAGGATACACTACGCACACTCATTATGAAACGCCACCGACTTACAAAAGACGATGAAGACTCATTTTATATTCGCAACATGGCTGAAATTCAAGAAGCCCTCCAAAGCACCACGCGGACCATGACGTGGCTTTTGGGCTCCATTGCCGCCATCGCCCTTTTAGTCGGAGGAATAGGCATCATGAATATCATGCTTGTCTCAGTATCGGAGCGTACCAGAGAAATTGGTCTCAGAAAGGCGATAGGGGCACGCAAGATTGATATAATGGTTCAATTCCTCATTGAGTCTGTTTTTATGACGGTGAGCGGAGGAATAGTTGGGATTCTATTCGGTGTCGGTGCCTCAATGTTGCTCGCCCTATTGGCAGGTTGGGCTACAAAAGTCTCTCTATTTGCTATAGTGCTTGCTACAACGTTTTCTCTCATTGTTGGAATAAGCTTCGGCCTCTGGCCGGCCCGCCAGGCCGCACGGCTCAATCCTATTGATGCACTACGATATGAATAGCAAAGAAACCCCCTGTCATATAGCATAAAAAAGGACCACACATTTTCAGGACGTGCCCCTCTACTCCACCACGCGCAGCAGCACGGTCTTTAAATACCCCCCTTCAGGGTGCTGGAGGGCAACAGGATGATCTGGTGGCGCTCCCCAGTGGCCCACGATCTGGACCGACCGACGCGCATCGGCGGCAGCGTATGACAGTATCTTGTGAAAGAGGACCTGATCGACGTGCTGGGAGCAGGAACAGGTGAGGATCAAACCGCCCTGCCTCGCCCGTTTCATGGCATAGAGGTTTATGTCCTTATACCCCCTGATGGCCCCGGGGATCATCCCCTTGCGCTTGGCAAAGGCAGGGGGATCGAGGATGATGAGATCGTACTCACCCTGATCCTTCCGGAGAAACTGAAAGACATCCGCCTTTGCCAACCGTTGATGAGCCACGGGGATACTGTTCAGGGCGAGATTGCCCCTGGAAAGCTCCAAGGCGTCCTCCGACGCCTCCACCGATGTTACTTCCGCAGCACCTCCGAGAGAGGCAGCGACCGAGAACCCACCGGTATACGAAAAGCAGTTCAGGACTCGCTTACCACAGGTCAAGCCCCTGATGAGGGCGCGGTTGTCCCTCTGGTCTAAATAGAAACCCGTCTTCTGCCCGCTCTTCACATTTACCATAAACCGCATCCCATTTTCTAAGATCTCGATCTGGTCTGGAAATGGGACGGTACCGATGGGGCCGGTGGAATCGGGCAAACTCTCCTCAGCACGCATCACTGGATCGCTGCGGTCGTAGATGCCACGGGGTGCGAGGAGATCGTTCAGGATCTCGATGATCACCTCCCGCCACCGTTCCATCCCGGCAGTGAGCAGTTGCAGGGCGAGGTACTCCCCATACCGATCGACGATGAGACCGGGCAGCATATCGCCTTCGGAGTGGATGAGGCGGTACGCATCAGTCCCGGGTGTAATGAACCTCTCGCGCAATGCGAATGCGCGCTCGATCCGTTCATGGAAAAATCGTCGATCGATCTCGACGCGTTGGTGTGTCAGGAGTCTGACCGCAATTTGGGAGCGGGGGTTATAATATCCCCTCCCCAGAAACTGCCTATCGTGAGACAGGAGGTCCACAATCCCCCCATCTTTAACCTTTCCCTCCACCTGTTCGATAGCCCCGGAGAAAACCCAGGGATGACCCTTGGCGGGCATTTCCTCGCGGCCGGCCTTAAGCAATACTGTGATCATGTTATTCAGGGGACGACCCGCGTTGTATATCACGATAGGCGGGAAGGGCACCGAAGCCATCGGCCTTGATGACCGCCCTCTTGGCGGCCTCCACCACAGCACCCTCGGCCCAGGCCCCCACGTTGTTCAGATCGGCTTCCTTCTGGCCCAGGGAGAGGGCGAAGACGATATCGCCGTCAAAGGTGGTGTTAATCGGCGAGATGACCTTGGCCAGACCATTGTGCGCCATCTGGGCCACTTTGATGGAGTCCTCCCTGTTCAGTGCGGCGTTGGTGGCGATCACACCGATGGTCGTATTCCCCATCGGCTGCCTCCCTATACCCGTCTTGTGCACCCCCTTGCGGAGGAGCTCGGACGTGCTCACCAACCGGAGACTCTCCCTATCCTCCCTGAGCCCTGACAGGACCTCTCCCGTCCTCTCATCCACCACATCACCGAGGGCATTGACCACCACCAATGCCCCAACCACGATCCCACCTGTCCCCGCCACGCTGGCCGTCCCCACACCCCCTTTGGAGGCCCGCTCCATCTCAAAGAGCTTGCCCACCGTGGCCCCGGTCCCCACTCCGAGGCTCCCTTCCTCTACAGGACCCGAGGAGGCATGGAGGCAGGCCTGGTAAGCCATCTCGGCATCGGGGCGTATCCGAGGGTCACCAATAGCGAGGTCGAAGATCACCGCTGTGGGAACGATGGGGATGTGGGCGATCCCCACATCGAATCCCTTTCCTCGTTCCTCCAGGTATCGAACAACCCCTCCTGCTGCATCCAGCCCGAAGGAGCTTCCCCCTGTAAGGAGGACGGCATGGATACGCTGAACCAAGTGGACAGGGTAGAGGGCATCCACCTGCCGGGTCCCCGAGGCCGAACCCCGTATCTCGATCCCGCCGACCGCCCCCTCCTCACAGAGGACGACCGTGCAGCCCGTCAATGCCTCGAAGTTGCTGGCGTGCCCGATTCGAATACCCTCTACATCGGTGATGGCACTGAACATCTCTTCTCGCCTCAAATTTCCTCAAAGATAGCAGAGCCTTCTTCCCTTTGTCAAACGTGACGGTACGTGGTATACTATTTATATCAAGAGAGGACTACAGCGGAGTTGCGTATCACCGTTATCGGTGAAACCACCGTCCCTGGCGGGCGGGGACAGAAAGGGAAGCATGAATCCAGTGCCCTCATTGAGCGTGATGGTGAGAGGATCATCTTCGATGCCGGGTAAGGAAGGACATCGTTTCCAGTTCTGTAACGGATGCCCTGTGATCGAGGTGTAAACGGAGATGAACGCCCAAAAAGTACTGATCGTAACAGGCAAGGGAGGGGTGGGAAAGACCACTATCGCCGTCAATATGGGGGTGCACTGGGCCCAGGAGGGGTGGGAGGTAGGACTTCTCGACGCTGACATCCACTGTCCCACCATACCCAGGATGTTGGGAATTAAACCCCAGGGGATCAATGGGTTGGTGGAAGGAATAGAACCTGCCTCTCCCATGGAGGGGCTCAAGGTAGTCTCTATGGCCCTCTTCCTCCATAATCAGGACACACCCATCGCCTGGCGCGGACCCATCAAGCAAGGGGTGATCAAGCAGTTCATCTCCGATTCCCACTGGGGTAAGTTAGATTTCCTCGTCGTCGATCTGCCTGCCGGAACAGGAGACGAGGCCATGAGCGCCGTACATTTTCTGCACGGGGGGATAGGTGCCTTGATCGTCACCACCCCACAAACCCCTTCGCTCTGGGAGGCTCGGAGGACGACCTCCTTCTTTCGCCAACTCCGCGTCCCCATCATCGGACTCTTGGAAAATATGGTCGATCTCACCTGCCCCCACTGTGAGAAACCCCTGGCCCCCTTCGGTGAGGGTGGAGGTGAACGAGTGGCCGAGGATCTGGATATACCCTTTTTGGGAAGAATACCGCTCGATCCTGAGATGGCGAAATGCGGAGATACGGGGGATCCGTTCATCGTCTCACTTCCCGGATCGGTGGCCGCCGGCACGTTGCGGGAGGTAAGCCAGCGGTGCAGGGTATTGATGGAGGAAAGGGCTCGGCTCACCCTGATAACACAGATCGTATATACATAAGGAGGTCATCATGGAGCTTATGGAGGCCATACGAGGAAGGAGATCTGTGAGGTCGTATAAGGGTGACCCGGTACCCGAAGCGAAGCTGAAGGAGGTGCTCGAGGCCGTTCGATGGGCGCCCTCCTGGGCCAATACCCAGTGTTGGGAGGTCATCGTGGTGAGGGAACAAGAAACCAAGAAGCGGTTGGCCGAGGCAATGCCGCCAGGAAACCCCGCCCGGGAGGGGATCGTGCAGGCCCCCCTCACGCTGGTATTGGTAGGCATTGAGGGGAAAGCGGGGTTTAAAAAAGGCGAGGCATGCACCGACAAGGGAGACTGGTGTATGTTCGACGTTGCCCTCGCCATGCAAAACCTCTGTTTGGCCGCCCATGGCATGGACCTCGGGACCGTGATCGTCGGTCTCTTCGACGCACCAAAAGCGGCACACGTACTCCAGGTCCCCCCGGGCAGGGCGGTGGTGGCCATGACCCCCCTCGGCCTTCCCGATAAGGTCCCCCCACCTCCCAAGCGGAAGGAGATCGAGGAGTTCGTCCACTATGAAACCTACGGGGGCCATTGAGACATGAGAAAACCGAGGCGGTTTTGCTCCATCTGCGGTGGTGCGCTGAGTATGCTCTACCACCACGGAAGGGATCGGCTCTCCTGTAAACGGTGCGAAACCATCCACTATGAAAATCCCCTTCCGGCAACAGCGGCCCTGGTCTTCAACGGCG
>CAYQOD010000073.1:0-8542 GCA_964419065.1 uncultured Thermodesulfobacteriota bacterium
ATATGATATATATGAATAATATAATATCATCTTTTCATAGAATGTCAAGATAGTTATTTCGTTCAACACATAGACTCAAAGCCTTTGCCTAGAAAATAACCACCACTATCTCCTCTCCCTTGGGGGAGAGGATTAAGGTGAGGGGGAAGTTATAATCATATCCACCCTCACCCCCGCCCTCTCCCGCCGGCGGGAGAGGGGGTTAGTGATATTTTCATGGTTCGTGGGTGACGAACCCGTCATGATGGATTGCCTCAGATTCTGTTTCAAGGAGTATTATGATCATATCATTGAAAATTATGATACAATAGGTATCCTTTGGGAGATGGAAAGGAAGCCCGTGTGTTCAAGAGAGATGGGGAGGCGAATATTAAGGAGTGCACAATGATGAGTAAACGGAGATAAAAATCTCTCAATGGGTTTACTGAGAAAGACGATATATCCTCATATCCATTGTGTAAAGGCCTCGGCCGGGGCCGGGAAGACCTACCAGCTCACCATCAGGTTTCTCTCGCTGCTGGCTGGGATGAGGCCCTCGGCGGAGGCCCTGCGTCAGATCGTTGCCATCACCTTCACCAACCGAGCCGCCGCCGAGATGAAGGAGCGCATCATCCTCGCCCTGAAGCGGATCGCCTTAGGGGAGGGGGGAGGAGAAAGGCTCGCCCACGAGACAGGGCTGCGACCACAAGATGCCTCAGCCTGGCTGGACATCATCCTCGCCTATTTTAGCGATTTTCACGTCCGCACCATTGACAGCCTGGTCTACGCCCTGCTGCGGGCCCTCTCGTTGGAGATGGGGTTGCGACCGGATCTGGAGGTGACCTTTGACCAGGAGGCCATCCTGAACCGGTGCTTCGATCGACTCCTCTCCCGTACTGAATGGGAGGAGGGAGATCACCGCTACCAACTCCTCTCTGATCTGCTCGAGACCTATCTGAGCATCGAGGAGGCCGGGGGGATGGTGGTGGAGCAGGGGATCAGGAGACGACTTCAGGCGCTCTATGAAAAAGCGGACGGTCCCATTTTCGCTGGCCCCCGGCCCGATCTGAGAAGGGCAGAGGAGCGGTTGAACCAGACAGCTCAGAGACTCCTTGCGGAGATACAGGGGGGTGCCGTTGAGGAGTACCTCCATAGGGGGGTCTTCAGACCTTCGTATCTCCAGGAGCCCTTGGTCCATCTGGAAAAGGCCTTTTTTGAGAAGGTCTCGTTCCAGGAGATCCTTACCACTAAGGCCCAGGGGGTTGAGGATGCTGTCCTTGAGCGCCTGGACGCCCTCTATCAAGAGCTCAAGGGGGAGAGGGAGGAGTACCTACGTCTCCTGGCCTCGGCGAGGGTGCACGCCTACATGAGGGCGTTGGAGCACTTGCAGGGTGAGATCCGGGGGCTTTCCGAGCGAGAAGGCCTGATCTTAGGTGGTGGATGGCACGCTTTGGTACGGGAGTTTTTACGGGAGGGGCACGGTGCGGGCACCTATGCCTTGGCAAAACTGGGCGCTGGGGTGCGGCACTTCCTCATCGACGAATTTCAGGACACCAGCCGGCCTCAGTGGGATGCCCTCCTCCCCCTCGTGGAGGAGAGCCTGGCCACAGGGGGGAGCCTCTTCTACGTGGGCGATGTCAAGCAGGCCATCTACGGGTGGCGGGGGGGAGACTGGCGTCTCTTCGAAGAGGCGGCAACGGCCTCCTTCTCCAGTGTCCCACCCCAAGGAAGGAAGGGAGAGGTCCTTACGCTGAACTACCGCTCTCGCCCCCGGATCGTCGAGTTCAACAATGGTCTCTACCGCCTCCTCACGGATGGGGCCTTTGCGGAGCGGATCGCCGAGATGATCCTCGGGGGGAGGGTCGGCGGCGAGTGGAAGGCAGCCTTCGCTCAATTAATAGGTGGCAACTTCAAGGGTGCGGAACAGGAGATAGCACCGCACCTGCGAGAAGGGCAAGAAAGAGGAAAGGTCACGGTAACCCCCTTTGTAGCCCCGACAGAGGAGCTGCGTCAGGAGGTACGGGGAAGGCTCATCGGAGAGGTGAGAGAGGTCTGGGGACGGAGAGAGGGGAGGGGGATTGCTGTTTTGGTGCGACGCAACCGCGATGCCGAGGATATCGCCGCATGGCTGATGGCCGAGGGGATCCCCGTGGTGACGGAGAACTCCCTGCGCCTGCGCAGTTCTGATCTCATCAAGGGCCTTGTGGCCTTTTTGCGGTTCCTGGAATATCCCCTGGACGATCTTTCCTTCTGGGGGGCGGCCGCCAGCCGCCTCTTTCACGGGCTCCCCGGCCTCTCCCACGAAGACCATGAAGCCTTTTTAGGGGAGGGGAGGTGGCGGCCGCCCCTCTACAAGGCCTTTGAAGGGCGGTTTCCAGCGGTCTCCTCGGAGTTCATCAGGCCCCTGCTCGCCCGCGTGGGGTTTGTCACCCCCTATGATCTCACGAGAGAGGTGGTGGGGCGCTTTCACCTCCTGGAGCGCTACCCAACAGATGCGGCCTTTCTCTTTCGATTTTTAGAACTCATCTTCCGAGCGGAGGCAGCGGGGCAGCGGAGCCTCTCTCATTTTCTCCAGTTCTGGGAGGAAGAGGGGATGGAGGAGAAGATCGGCTTGCCCGAGGAGATCTCCGCAGTGAGGGTACTCACCATCCACAAGGCGAAGGGTCTGGAGTTTCCCGTGGTATTCATCCCCTTCACCAACTGGAGGCTTGAGCCACCCCGCCTGGCCAGGCTCGACGACGGGAGTTTCGTCAACCTGAAGAGACCCCTGCCGGATATGCTGGAGCGCAAGAGGCTCTCGATGGTGATGAACAGCGCTCTGGAGGCCCTCAACCTCCTCTACGTGGCCACCACGAGGGCCGAGGAAGAGCTCTCACTCTATGTGACCTGCCCGCCTAGGGGTGAGGGGGTTAACACGGGGTATCTCTCCGCCTGGCTGCGGACGATGCTTATCCAGAAGGGGTGGCTTGCGTCATGACGACGGGCCCTTCGGAGATAAAGATCCGCACCCACCCCATTTCCCTCCTCGAGGGCCCTGAACGGATCAGGTCCGCACATCGGGGGGAGATCATCCACAGAGCCCTCTCCTTTTTGGGTCATTTCACCGGCAGAGGGGATATCGAGCGGGCCGTCCTTCAGGCCCTTTCACTTCAGGGAGGAGATCAGAGGCGTTGGAAACTCGATGAGGAATTTTTAGATCCCCTCCTTAATGCCCTCTCGCTCCCTCAGGTGAAGCCCTGGTTTGCGAGGGGGGGCGAGAACCTGCGTGAGGTGGAGGTGGTTGATGCCCGGGGGGAACTTCACCGCATCGATCGGGTGGTCATCAGGGGGGAGACGATCGATGTAATCGACTATAAGGTGGGCCACCGGGAGGAGGGTCACCAGGTTCAGGTGGCCCTCTATAGGGGGCTCGTGGAGGCCATCTTCCGCAGGCCCGCCGGAGGATACCTCCTCTATATAGACGAACCTGCTGTGGTAGCAGTACCGTGAAGAAGATTGCTGTCATCCCCCTCGGTGAGAACTTTCTCAAAAAGCTGGCAGCGGAGATCTGCACTCAGCATTTCTCCCCTGACGATTCCCTCTCCCTATCCAGGGTCACTGTTCTGCTTCCCCACCGTCGGGGGGCGGTATACCTGAGACACTACCACTTTCAATGTATCGCCGCCGAGCACGGGCGACCCTTTCTGCCCCCGAGGCTCATCACCATTGAGGATTTTGTGGATGAGGTGGCGGTGTCGCTGGAGGACCCCCCACGGCGTCCCCTCTCTCCACCTGAACAGGCCTGGGTACTGTTCAAGATCGTGCGGGAGAATTCCATCTATGGGCGGGTCGCCACCAGCTGGGACCGGTTCTTTCCCTGGGGGACACGGTTGGCGGCAATACTCGAGGAGATCGATCGAGAACTGATCACCCCGCGAGATATCCCCTATCCTGAAGATGTTCCTCCTGAGGCCACAGCCCTCCTGGAAGGATTGGAGGGGATCTACGCCGCCTTTGGCTCTCACCTGCAAAAAGAGGGCTTTACCACCAAGGGCAAGAGGATACGGCAGGTAGCGGAGATGGTGGAAGGAGTGCCCCTCGCTGAAGGGTCGATCTATCTGGCTGGCTTCTACGCCCTCACCGGCGCCGAACAGAAGGTCTTCCGCCACCTCTTCTCCCGCGGGGCGCGGGTCTTCTGGCACGCCAATCCCAAAGAACTCCCCCCCCTGTACCGACGCTGGAAGGAGGACTGGGGGCTGGAGATAGAGGTTATGGGCGAGCCCACCCTCACATCCCCCTGCCTTCGGTTTTACGAGGCCTATGACCTCCATGCAGAGCTCCTCCAGACACGGGATATCATCCCCGAAGACGCCCAGGGACCTGACCAGTGTGCCCTGGTGCTGCCTGACCCATCGGCCTTGGTCCCGACCCTCTACGCCCTTCCCCCGCGGATACCGGTCAATATCTCCCTCGGTTATCCCCTGGAGCGTACAGCCCTCTTTTCCCTTATCGATCAGCTCATGCGGCTGCAGGAGGGACGGGATGAAGGGGGAGGCTACTACCACCAGGAGTACCTCACGCTCGTCAGACATCCCTATGTGCGAAGACTCCCCACCTCCTCGGGCAAAGAGGGGCGTATTGTGCTGCACCTGCTGGAGGAGAAGATACGGCACTACGGCAAACCGTACCTGTCGGAGGGAGAATTGGTGGACCTTTTCACCATCTCCGAGGATCCAGAGCGGGACAGACGGTTTCTGGCCGCCGAGGGCCTGGACCTGGAGGAGACTGAGGGGTTTGTCCGGGAGCTGAACCGATGCCTCCTGAACCACTGGGAGGATCTTAGAACCCCGGTAGGGTTGGCAGCCACCCTCAGGGAGGCGGTGCGTTTCCTCTTCGGTCCTTTTATGGGACAGGGTGACTTTCAGCGAGAGCACCCCCTCGATAATGAGTTCATCTATACGCTGGAAGACAGCGTGATCCCCACGTTAGAGGATTCCCTCTTCTCCCAGCAGTCCATGGGCACGAGACTGCTGTTCTCCCTGCTGCGGGAGGTGGTGCACATGGCCCGCACCCCCTTTGAAGGACACCCCTTGGTCGGACTCCAAATCCTGGGTCTGCTGGAGACGAGGCTCCTCTCCTTTGAGAAGATCATCATGATCGACGTCAATGAAGATGTCATACCGGCCCAAGAGGAGGTAAACCCGCTCCTGCCCGAAAGCCTGAAAGGCGCTATCGGTCTGGCGGGCCGGGAGCGGGAGGAGACTATTGTACGATACCACTTTGAACGCCCCATCCACTGCGCTCAAGAGGCCCATCTCCTCTGGCAGACCTCCTCCATGCCGGTCTCGGCAGGCCTGGAGGGCAAGAAGGTGAGGAGCCGTTTCGTCGAGGGGCTCCTCTGGAACCAGGAGAAGGAGATGAACATCCTGCTGGAGGACTCTGTCCAGAAGGCCCCCCTACAGATCTCTGGGGCATCTTTCCTCAAGGAAGGAGGCTTACCGAAGAGGGGAGGGGATCATCAAAAGGTGAGACAGTTCCTCTCCGCCAAGAGCCACAAGGACGGCCTTTCAGCCTCGCTGCTGAATACCTACCTACACTGCCCCCTGAAATTTTATTATCACTATCTCCTGGGACTCAGACCGGTAAAATCCGTCCCTGAAGACGTGGACTCTGCCGCCCTCGGCGAGATCATCCATCAATCCCTTGAGAACTACTTTGCCCCCTACCGCAAGAAGGCATATGTAAAGGGCCAGGACAACGATTACGACCGACTGATCTCCATCTTTCAGGGACACTTCAGGGGATCGGCGATCTACCGCTCTTTGGCCCCGGAGAAACGGTTCTTCCTGGAGCATGCCGCTGCCTACCGGCTCAAAAGCTACCTCTCCCAGATGCCCCCTACTACCTTCATCGATGCCTTGGAAGAGGAGCACCGCTTATCACTCCCCCTGGATATCGGTGAATTCTCCTTCTATGGAAAGGTGGACCGGATCGATGCCAGGGGAGGTCGCCGGATCATCTTGGACTATAAGACGGGCAGGGTAGGGGGCCTTGCCAAGGGTCACTTCGAGAAGAGGCTCCTCCCCTTTTTACTGTCTGAAGAATTTGACCATGAAGGCCTCAAGGCGCTCATGGAGGTGATACAGGACCTGCAGCTCCCCCTCTATGTCCTCTTGGTGGTATCGAACAGAGAGGAGGAACTGGGCAAGACCCTCGCGGCCTACGTGGAGCTGGGAAAGCGGGGGGAAGAACGCTATTTCTTCCCGGCGGACAGGATCGATGGGCTCCGCGACGCCTATACCACCTGGTTCTCGCGGGCCTTTCCCTCCCTGCTGACCTACCTGTTGGCCCACATGGTGGAATCGCCCTCCTTTTATTCGGCCACCTCTGAAGAGGCCTGCCGCTTTTGTGAGTACGAGCCTATCTGCCGATTCTCCTCTGCCTGAGTGATCGTCGACGCCGTTTTTTCTCTACCGTACATTTTGGCGGCACGATAATCCCCTTGCCCCCTCATCGTATCTGTGATAGCTTCAGGAAGCAGACGACAACACAGCATAGAGGAGGGATTATGTCGGATTTTTTCCAGAACGGTGAGATTGCAACGTTTCACCGGCTGAGGCCTCGTGGCATCACGGAGATTGAGATGGAACTCGTGGAGGCTTCGCGACATCGCCCTATCTCGCTGGTCCTCCCCTACATCCCGATTGAGCTCGAGGGGGCTGGCCTCCCGCGGATTATGGAAGAGATCCGTCACGTAACGTACCTCAAGAATATCATTGTTACCATCGGGCGTGCCAACGCCGAGGAATTTAAAAAGGCACGGGAGTTTTTTTCCGCGCTTCCACAGGAGCCTCAATTGATCTGGTGTACGGGACCGAGAATTGAGGCGATCTACCGTCTTCTTGCTGAAAAGGGGATCGATGCGGGGGAGGATGGCAAAGGGAGGTCAGCGTGGACAGCGTACGGATATATCCTGGCCCTCGAAGACAGCCACGTTATCGCACTGCATGACTGTGATATTGTGACCTATGATCGTGAGCTCCTCGCACGGCTCTGTTACCCGGTTGCGCATCCACAAATCGGTTTCGAGTTTTGCAAGGGATACTACAGCAGGGTCACGGATCAGATGCATGGACGTGTAACACGTATCTTTGTAACCCCCCTGATCCGCGCCCTCAAGGCAACCCTGGGACCCAATGAGTTTTTAGATTACCTCGACAGTTTTCGGTATATCCTCGCCGGCGAATTCGCCATGGATACCGAGCTTGCCCGAAGGGTCAGGATCCCTGGTGACTGGGGGATAGAAGTTGGTGTCCTTGCGGAAGTTCACCGCAATTGCGCCCTGCGCAGGGTCTGCCAGGTCGACCTTTCCGACAACTACGAGCACAAGCACCAACCGCTCACGCTGGAAGACCCCAACAAGGGTCTGTTGAAGATGGGCACGGACATTGCCAAGAGCATCTTCAGGACGATGGCGAGCAGGGGGTACACGCTGACGAGCGAGTTTTTCGTGTCGTTGAAGGCGAGCTACCTACGCATTGCTCAGGATCTCATCGCCCGGTATGAATACGATTCGGTGATTAATGGGCTCACGTACGATCGCCACAAGGAGGGCAGCGCTGCTGAGGCCTTCGTACAATGTATCGTGAGTGCAGGAGAGCAGTTTCTCGAGACACCGATAGAAGTCCCCTATATACCGAACTGGAACAGGGTGGTCTCGGCCGTACCCAACATCTTCGACCTGCTCATAGAAGCGGTGGAAGAGGACAAGAGAGGTTAGCCAGATACTGACCTGATACATTGCGGCTTTACGCTGCCCACACATCCACCCACGAGCGCTGAACGCTGAAGAAGATAGTGAGGACACAATAAGATAAAGGTAGCCTGAAGGAGGATGAGACGGGGAGGGGGTGATGGCCCGTATCAAGATCGACGTGCCGGAGGAGTTTCCATTTTCTACTGACATCGCCCTACGGATAACCGATATCAACTATGGTGGTCATCTCGGCAACGATGCCGTGCTCTCACTGATCCAAGAGGCGCGCCTGAGATTTTTGATGGATCACGGCTTTACCGAATTAGATGTCGATGGCTTTGGCCTGATCATGACCGATTCGGCCATCGTCTACCGATCAGAGGCCTTCTACGGTGACGTCTTGACGATTGAAGTCGCTGCTCAGGACTTCACCAAGAAAGGCTGCGACTTCGTCTATCGTATTACCAATAAAGCAACGGGCAAAGAGGTTGCGAGGGCGAAGACCGGGGTACTGATCTACGATTATGGACGAAAGAAGGTCGTTGAAGTTCCGGCGGTATTCAAAGAGGCCTTTTCCTCAACCTAAGTCCCTCGATTCATAAATACGTTACCGTATTTATTCACTCGGGACTAAGTGCTGCTTTCGGCCATGAGCTCAAGCCGAACGGAGTGAGCAATTGCAAAGGTTATACTCAAGAATACGTTATAGTATTTGCGAATCGAAGCACTAAGCCAACGAGGTTGATTTTCGGTTGATTCCATTGCTCAGAAAATAGGTCCTTTGTGTTGCCTCTCCCCTCGGGGAGAGGATGAAGGTGAGGGGGAAAA
>CAYQOD010000074.1:0-8465 GCA_964419065.1 uncultured Thermodesulfobacteriota bacterium
AAGGGCGGTGGGAGGAGATCTCATGGGACGAGGCCTTTGATCTCATTGAAGAAAGAATGAAGGCCGTCAGGGACGCCTATGGACCGGAGAGCATGATCTTCTCCATGGGAACGGGTCGAGATATCGGACCCTGGATCTGCATGCTCGCCTATGCCTACGGCAGCCCCAACGTGATGTTCGCGCTGAGCGGCAATGCATGCTACAGCCCGCGCATTGCCGCCTTGGATACCGTACAGGGCGATTACTGTGTCTTTGACGCAGGACAATGGCTACCAGATCGATACGATGACCCCCGCTTCCGGGCACCCGAGTGCATGATCATCTGGGGCTATAACATCCCGGCCACGTGCCCCGACAACCTCTTCGGCCATTGGATTATCGACCTGATGAAACGGGGGACGAAGCTCATCACCATCGACCCGAGATTGTCCTGGTTTGCTTCGAGGTCCAAGCACTGGCTCCAGTTGAGGCCCGGCACCGATGCTGCCCTGGCCATGGGATTTCTGAACGTCATTATCAATGAGGACCTGTACGACCATGCATTCCTGGAGCAGTGGACGAACGCAGCGCACCTGATCAGAAAGGACACCGGCAGGCTCCTGCGCGAGAGTGACCTCTCTGAGATCGGGTCACGGGAGAATTTCGTGGTGTGGGACGACAACGGTAATAAGTCGGCCATCTGGAGTTCCGGCCAGGTTGCGTATACGACATCGGGTGTACGGGCCTCACTCTCAGGCGATTATAAAGCCAGTCTCGCTGATGGGAGAACAGTGATCTGCCACACGATCTGGGACGCCTTTCGCGAGGAGGTGGGGAAATACCCCCTCGAGGAGGTAGAAGGGATCACGTGGGTGCCGGCACAGGAGATCGCCCGCGCTGCACGTTTCTACGCCACCAGTAAGCCGGCCGCTGTCCACTGGGGGGTGCCCATCGACATGACCCCGGCAGTCACCCCTTTGTGTCAGGCCATTGCCAGTCTGTGGGCCCTCACCGGCAACGTGGACGTGCCCGGTGGCAATGTGTTCTCCCGTTTCGCTTTTGATGCGGTGGCCTACGCCCTGCCGGGGGCCGAAGGGGTGATCAAGCTCAAGAGTAAAGAGCACGACAAGCCCCGTATTGGGGCTGAACAGTACGGGCCATTTCATACATTTATCTGGCGTAGCCAGACCGATCTGACCCTCGAGCAGATCTTCACTGGTGAACCGTACCCCATCAAGGGTATGTGGATACAGGCGTGCAACCTTCTCGGCGGTATAGGGCTTGACCCCCCAAAATGGCGTGAGGCCCTCAAGAAGATGGACTTTATCGGTGTCGTGGATCTATTCATGACCCCTACCGCGCAATATGCGGATGTGGTGCTGCCCGCAGCCACCTTTCTGGAAAAAGATGGGGTGCGAAGCTGGTGGGTCCCCTTGCAGAGCATCAACAAGGCCATAACGGTTGAGGGGTGCAAGCCGGATGTAGAGATCAATTTCGAGCTGGCCAGGCGGTTCGATCCGGATTTTACGTGGAAAACAATACATGAGCTGTTCGATGACATCATCAAGCCCTCAGGACTGACCTTCAAACAACTGCAAGAGAAGGTCTGGGTCTTGCCCCCAGAAGGACATCCCAGTCGTCCCTATCATCGCCACGAGAGAGGACTTTTGAGATCGGACAAAAAACCGGGTTTTCGGACACCCACGGGCAGATTCGAGATCTACTCGACGCTTCGCGAGGATTGGGGGTTGGAGCCTTTGCCCCACCATGAGGAGCCGCCTTTTACACCGGTGAGCCGACCGGATCTTGCCGAGGGCTACCCCTTGATCCTCTCCACGGGTAGGCGCTCGCCAGCCTTCTTTCATTCCGAGCACCGGATGATCCCCTGGCTCAGACAGATCGACCCGGACCCCGTGGTGGAGATTCACCCCGACACCGCTGCGGAGCACGGCATTGAAAACGGGGAGTGGGTCTGGGTACAGAATTGGATGGGCCGGGCCAAGTTCAAGGCCAAGGTCACCCTCGTGGTGCCCCGTTGGATGGTGATGGCCACCCATGGCTGGTGGTTCCCGGAGAAGCCCGGCGCCGAGCCGAGTCTGTACGGTGTGTGGGAGCATAACATTAACCTGCTCCTTCCCATGAGTGCCCAGGGCAAGGATGGGCTTGGGGCCCCCATCAAGCACCTGCTGTGCAGGATCACAAAAGCCGGCGAAAGGGAGGAGCACGATGGCTAAGAAACCTCGATACGGCCTTTTGATAGATTACGAATACTGTACCGGATGTCACACGTGCCAGATTGCCTGCTCTCAGGAATACGACTGGCCTGCGGGAATGGCGGGGATGAAGGTGATAGAGGTGGTGCAGAAACTGCCCCATGACAAGGCCTATCTCGCCTATCTACCCTTTCCTACAGAGCTCTGCATCCTGTGCGCCCCCCGGACCAAGAAGGGGCTTGAACCGGCCTGTGTCAAGCACTGCATGGCGGCCTGCATGAAATATGGCCTCCTCGAAGATCTTGTCAAGGAGATGGGGACGAAGCCGCGGATGGTGCTCTGGTCACCGCGCTGAAGCCTTACAGACTTTATGTGACTTTGAGGGGCCTTTTTACAGATAAGCATAGTGAGCGCATACGGTTACAACTTCAACATAATTTACCATGATGGGGCGTCACCCACGAACCATGAAAATATCATCAACCCCCTCTCCCGCCGCCCTGCTCTCGTCCCGAGTTCGGGACGGAGGCGGGAGAGGGCAGGAGTGAGGGTGGATATATATGATTCCCCTCTCACCTTCATCCTCTCCCCCAAGGGAGAGGAGAGATAGTGGTGGTTATTTTCTAGCTAATCCTTGTTGAGAGGAGTGGTGGTATGAGGGAATTCATCTATTCCAATGTGGAACGCGAAATGGCGGTCTATGGATATGATTCATATGTAAAGAGCCACTGCCGCATGTGCCATGGCGGGTGCGGGGTCATCGTCTATGTGAAAGATGGTAAGATTGCGAAGATCGCTGGCGATCCCGATTGTCCCATCAACCACGGCACGCTCTGCAGCAAAGGCATTGCCTCGGCTCAGTTGGTCTATCATCCGGACAGGCTGACCTACCCGGTGAAACGGGTGGGTCCCAAGGCGAGCGGCCGATGGAAACGGATCTCCTGGGATGAGGCCCTCGATACCATAGCAGAGCGCATCCTCGCCTATAAAGAGCAGTACGGACCTGAATCAGTCGTGTTCGGCTACGGGACCGGCAGGGAAAATGAGGCCGTGATCTATCGTATCGCCAATGGCCTCGGTTCTCCGAATGTCCTGACGGCAGGTCATTTCTGCTACGGTCCCCGGGTATCCACGGGCATCATTACCTGCGGCACGAATCCCGTGGTCGACTACGAGAACTTTCCAAAATGCATCATCCTGTGGGGAAACAACGTGACGATCGTGAATGCCGACGAATACAAGGGGGAACCTTTCTCGGTAGCCCTTGACCATGGTGCCAAGCTCATCGTCGTTGATCCCAGGTTCACCCGCCCGGCAGCACGGGCAGATGTCTGGCTCCCCTTGAGGCCCGGCACAGATACGGCTCTAGCCCTGGGGATGCTCCATGTGATCGTCAACGAAAAACTCTACGATAAGGAATTCGTTGAAAATTATACCCATGGCTGGGAGCAGTTCGTCCAAAGAGTCAACGAATACCCCCTGGAAAGAGTAGAAGAAATTACCTGGGTCCCCAAAGAGAAGATCAGAGAAGCGGCACGGCTCTTTGCAACCACAAAACCGGCGGCCATTCAGTGGGGTGTAGCCATCGAGCAGCAGAATAACTGTGTAGACAATGACCGCTCCCTCATGTTCCTCATGGGGATTACCGGTAATATTGACGCGCCTGGCGGTCAGGCCCTCTACCGCACGCCCGATATCGTGAACGTCGGCAAATTTGGCGGCCACGGCATACTCACTACGGACCAGTTTGCAAAACGCCTGGGGGGTGATCGTTTTCGCCTTGCCTCACGGTTCGCAATCATTCAGCCGAAATGTGTCTGGGATGCCATCATCGAAGAAAAACCGTATCCCGTAAAGATGCTCTTTTTGATCAGTAGTAATCCCGTGATCACCCGCCCCAATGCCAAGGAGGTCTATCGGGCCCTTGAGAAGGTGGAATTCATGGCCGTGGCCGACTTCTTCCTGACCCCCACGGCAGAACTGGCAGATATCGTGCTGCCTGCCGCGACTTGGCTCGAGATGGATTACATCGGCGACTTCTGGAAGCGTCACGGCTATATCCTGCCACGGCGCAAGGTCATACAGGTCGGCGAATGTCGTTCTGACCACGAGATGCTCAACGACCTCGCCCACCGGATCGGCCAGGGAGAATACTGGTGGGATAACTTCGAGCAGGCCCTCGATTATATCCTCCATCCCATGGGGATCACCTGGCAGGATTTCAAGAAGATGGATTATATCAGGGGAGAGGTGAAGTATTACAAGTACAAAGAAGGAGGATTTTCTACCTCTACGCGGAAGTTTGAGCTCTCCTCCACGGTCCTCGAAAAGATGGGATATGATCCGCTCCCTCAGCACCGGGAACCCCCTGAAAGTCCGGTGAGCACACCGGACGTTTATAAGGAATACCCCTATATCCTGATCACTGGCGTGCGACCGCCAGGCTTCTTCCATACGGAAAATAGACAGGTCCCCTGGCTCAGAGAGCTTCACCGGGACCCTATCGTGGAGATTCATCCCGATGCGGCTGCCAAGGAAGGCATCAAAGATGGTGATTGGGTCATCATTGAATCACGTCGGGGAAAGGTGAGACAGCGGGCCAAGCTTGTTATTGGGCGCGACCCGAGGATCGTGTCGGCCCAGCATGCGTGGTGGTTCCCTGAGAACACGGATCCGGGTCATGGCTGGGATGAATCCAATGTTAATATTCTCACGGAGGATGACCTGGATGGGATGGATCCCGCCATGGGTGCCTCTAATTTGAAGACAGCTCTGTGCCGGATATATCCTGAGGGTCCACAGGGAGGCTTGTCATGAGCACCTATAAGCTGATTATCGAAGAATTCGCCTGCTGGGGATGCAAGGCCTGTGAGGTCGCCTGTAAACAGGAATACAATCAACCTCCTTTTGGAACCTATAATCCGAATGGCACGGATTCCGTCAAATATCTGTCGGTCTGGGAGGATGGGCCTAAATATGTCGATGGCAAGCTCGATTTCATGTACCGCGTGAACGTCTGTAAGCACTGCACTAATCCCGCCTGTGTCACGGCCTGTCCTGAGGATGCCATTACGAGGGATCCGGAGACAGGCATCGTGCTGCACGACCAAGACAAGTGCAACGGCTGTAACGCAGTGCCGGGTAAATCCGGAACTGAAAAACAAGAGACGTCCTCCTGCAAGGTGGAGTGCCCGGCGCACAACGATGTCCAGGGGTATGTGAGCCTTGCGGCCAAGGGAAAATATCAGGAGGCCCTGCAACTCATCAAGGAAACAAGCCCTTTCCCATCCATCTGTGGGAGGGTCTGTCATCACCCGTGTGAATCAAATTGTAACCGGAAAAAAATCGATGAATCGGTAGCTATTCAGTCTATTGAGCGTTTCCTGGCTGATCTGGATTACTCACAGGGGAAGCCCTCTGTGCCTATGGTCAAGGAGGCAAGAGACGAAAAAATTGCTATTATCGGCTCAGGTCCTGCCGGCCTGACAGCGGCTTATTTCCTGGTTCGTGACGGATATCAAGTTACGGTTTTTGAAAAACTGCCGGTGGCCGGCGGGATGATGGCCGCAGGGATCCCGGAGTATCGCCTGCCCAGAGATGTTATCTCTCGCGAAATCAAAGTGATTCAGGACATGGGGGTAGAGATTACAACCGGCGTCACGTTTGGAAAAGACATTACCCTTGAGAGCTTGAAACAGACCGGGTTTCAGGCCGTTTTCTTGGCAACCGGCCTGCACCAGAACCGGCGTTTGAACGTCGAAAACGAAGACCTGAAGGGTGTCCTCAAGGGTGTGGATTTTCTCCGGGATGTGGCCTTCGGAAATCCCGTTTCCATCGGTAAGAAGGTGATCGTCATTGGGGGCGGCAATGTGGCCATTGATGTGGCCCTGACCTCCCTTCGCAAAGGGGCGCAGGAGGTCTTTCTGGTCTGCCTGGAGCAACGAGATGAAATGCCGGCCTGGGAACATGAAATCCAAGAGGCCTTGGAAGAAGGCGTTACGATCATCAACAGTTTCGGCCCCAACAAGTTCTTGGAGAAGAACGGAAAGTTGTCCGGAGTCGAATTCAAACGATGCATCTCCGTGTTCGATGACCAGTGTGTTTTTAATCCCCAATATGATGCGACGGACCTGATTGCGCTTGAGGCCGATACCGTCATTATTGCCATTGGTCAGGCTGCCGACCTCTCCTTTGCCGCGAAACAAGGGATTGCCATGAATCCAGAAGGCTACATTGAAGCTGATCCGGTGACCCTGCAGACGCCCATGGAGGGTGTCTTTGCTGGTGGGGATGCACACTATGGCCCCAAATCCATTGTGGATGCCATTGGCTCCGGCAAGGAGGCAGCCGTATCCATTGACCGGTATGTAAGGGGCCTGAGCCTTACGGCAGAAAGAGACACACCATTGAACCCAATCAAAGAACCTCAGATAGAGCAATACGATCCGTCCCCTCGGATTCACATGCCTCGTCTTGACCCCCAGGAACGGGTCAAGAGTTTCGCTGAAGTTCGCCTGGGCTTTACGGAGGAAATGGTCGTTCAAGAGGCGAAACGGTGTGTCTCCTGCGGAGCGTGCTGTATACAGGCCTGCCCGTATCATGCAATCACCTTTGATGCACGAAGCGGAAAAACCCAGAAGTGCAACCTCTGTTACCAGAGGGTTACGAACGGGCTCTATCCGGCCTGTGCCGACAATATTTGCCTCGCTCACTGCATCTATTTTGGAGATCCCGCCGAGATTGAAAAAACGATTGAGGAGAAGAGAAAGATAAGAGGAGGATGGGGAGAGATAATCCCCAAGGCTATAACATATTCGAGGGGGTAAGAAATGGGTGACATACATGTACATATAGGAGAGATGCTGGCACGGAATGCCCGGATGTATCCGAATGATATCGCCTTGGTTGAGCGGATGCCAGAGGAGAAGAAGCGATCTGAGATCACCTGGAAGGAGTTCGACGACCGGGCAAACCGGTGTGCGAACGCCCTGAAGGCCAAGGGCATCACCAAGGGCGATAAGGTCGTGCACCTGATGTTCAACGCCATTGACTGGCTGGTCGCGTACTTCGGCATCGTTCGAACCGGGGCATGGGCCGTGCCGCTCAATTTCCGCTTCACGAGCAATGATATCACATACTGCACGGATGTGGCGGAGCCTCGGATCATGATCTTCGGGGAGGAATTTACCGAGAGGATAGGCCCCATCAGGGATGAACTGCCCTCTATCAAAGACTATATCTGCGTCGGCAAGACGATACCGTCGTATGCGGAACCGTTCTCGAAACTGCTTGCCGCAGCACCCTCAGATCCCCTGGATACCGAGATCACCTTTGACGATCCGTGCGGGCTATATTTCACCTCAGGGACAACGGGACGTCCCAAACCGATCCTGCTGTTTCATCAGAATATGGCGTGCGCGTGCATTACGGAAAACATGCATCACTTCCAGAAAAAAGAAGACAATTTCATCCTCATCCCGCCCCTCTACCATACGGGTGCTAAGATGCACTGGTTCGGAAGCCTCATCGTGGGGGGATCGGCCGTACTCCTCAAGGGGGTGTCTCCCGAGTGGGTTCTGGAGGCCGTGAGCGAGGAAAAGGGGACGATCGTCTGGCTACTCGTGCCCTGGGCGCAGGACATCCTATTGAAGCTCGACAGCGGCGAACTCAAACTGGAGGACTACGAACTTTCGCAGTGGCGGCTCATGCATATCGGTGCCATGCCCGTTCCCCCATCCCTGATTCAGCGCTGGAGGGCGTATTTCCCTCATATGGCATATGATACTACATACGGGTTGAGCGAATGTGCTGGCCCGAACTGCGTGCACCTCGGCGTTGAAGATATGCACAAGGTAGGCGCCATCGGCAGGCCGGGCTTCAACTGGGAGACCCGCATCGTTGACGAATCGGGCGCTGACGTTGCCCCCGGAGGTACCGGAGAGCTCATCGTTCGGGGCAATGGGGTGATGCGAGAATATTACAAGAACCCCGAGGCAACGGCACAGGCCATCAGAAATGGATGGCTCCATACCGGCGACATCGCCCGCCAGGACGAGGAAGGTTTCATCTATCTGGTGGATCGGAAAAAGGACGTGATCATCAGCGGCGGCGAGAATATCTTTCCCGTAGAGGTGGAGGACTTTATCCATACCCACCCGAGCATCAAGGACGTGGCGGCCATCGGGTTTCCGGACGAACGGCTCGGAGAGATTGTTGCAGTGGTGATCGATGTGGTTCAAGGGAAATCCCTTACCGAAGACGAAGCCCTTGCCT
>CAYQOD010000075.1:0-8418 GCA_964419065.1 uncultured Thermodesulfobacteriota bacterium
AGAAGAGGCGGTGACAAAATTGACATTAGATGATCTTAAGCGCATCAGGGATGAAGCCCGGGCAGCAACCCAGCTTCGGGAGGGTGAGGCCCCTGTTAAGGTTATCGTCCACATGGGCACGACCGGCATAGCCGCCGGCGCCCGCGAGGTGATGGCAACCATTGTGGAGGAGTTGTCCAAAAGGAACATAACCAACGTGACGGTTACCCAGAGCGGGAGTTTCAGCCTGGAGAGCGAAGAGCCTGCTCTAACCGTGGTACGGCCCAACGAAGATATGGTCAGTTACGGGAGGGTGACCCCTGACAAGATAGGCCGTATTCTTGTCGAGCATATCTTAGGCGGTCGGGTCATCCCAGAGTGGGTGGTGGCGACAGAACCACAATAATTGTTACAAGGAGTGGTGCACGTGGAATTATTTCGCACACACGTATTGATCTGCATGGGAGGGGCATGCCTCTCGTCTGGGGCCCAAGGGGTTGAAGACGCCCTCTTGAAAGAACTGCGCAGGTGGGGGCTGGAAAAGGAGATTAAGGTTGTTGAGACGGGGTGTGTCGGCTCGTGCGAGCTCGGACCGCTGATGGTTGTCTACCCCGAGGGGATCTTTTATCAAAAGCTCACCCCTCAGGATATGCCGGAGATCGTCGAAGAGCACTTTCTCAAGGGCAGGGTGGTGGAACGGCTCTTATTTGCCCATCCCGAGACACGAGAGCTTATCCCGTCGGTACGTCAGATCGACTTCTTCATCCGACAGCAAAAGAACGTACTGAGAAATTGCGGCATCATTAACCCCACCATTATTGAAGAATATATCGGAAGGGACGGCTATGCCAGCTTGGCCACGGTGATCACTGCCATGTCTCCCGAGGAGGTGATCGAAGAGATTGAGAAGTCCGGGCTTCGAGGGCGCGGCGGGGGAGGGTTCCCCACAGGGTTGAAGTGGCGCTTTACCCGACAGGGCCCCGGTGATGAGAAATTTGTCGTCTGTAATGCCGATGAGGGAGATCCCGGGGCGTTCATGGACAGGAGCTTACTGGAGGGAGACCCACACGCTATCCTCGAGGGGATGGCCATTGCCGGGTACGCCGTTGGGGCGCGGCAGGGGTATATCTATGTACGGGCGGAGTATCCCCTCGCCATTGAAAGGCTCGGTATCGCCATCGAACAGGCCAGGGATCGCGGCTTGCTGGGAGAAAACATACTGGGGACCGATTTTTCGTTCGATATCGAGCTGCGTAAGGGGTCAGGCGCCTTTGTGTGTGGAGAGGAGACAGCCCTGATGATATCGATTCAGGGGAAACGGGGGATGCCCCGGCCCCGGCCCCCTTTTCCGGCACAATCAGGGTTGTGGGACAAGCCGACCCTGCTGAACAATGTGGAGACCTATGGCAACATCGCCCTCATCATTCAGAAAGGGGCTGAATGGTTCAGGTCTATCGGGACCGAGAGCAGCACGGGAACCAAGATCTTCGCCTTGGCGGGTGATATCAACAACACCGGGCTCGTGGAGGTCCCCATGGGGATCACCCTCGGCGAGATCATCTACGACATTGGTGGGGGTATTCCCGGCGGAAAGCAATTCAAGGCAGCCCAGAGTGGAGGCCCCTCCGGTGGCTGTATCCCGAAACAGCACCTCAACGTCCCTATTGACTATGAGTCCCTCCAGGAGTTGGGGGCCATCATGGGGTCCGGGGGTCTCGTCGTCATGGACGAGGACACCTGTATGGTCGATGTGGCACGGTTTTTCATGGAATTCGTCCAGGATGAATCGTGCGGAAAGTGTGTGCCCTGCCGGGAAGGTACGAAACGGATGTTGGACATTCTGACGGACATCACCCAGGGCAAGGGCAAAGAAGGGGACATTGAACTGCTGGAGGAGCTGGGTACGCGCATCAAGGACGCTTCCCTCTGCGGATTGGGTCAGACCGCTCCGAATCCTGTGCTGAGTACCATCCGTTACTTCCGGGATGAGTATGAGGCCCATATCAAATATAAGAAGTGTCCGGCGGTGGTGTGCAACGCCCTGTTCAAGGCGCCATGTCAGCACGCTTGTCCCATCGGACAGGATGTGCCAGGCTACGTTGCCCTCATTGCCGCAGGCCGCTTTGACGGCGCCCTGGCCCTGATCCGTCAGAAAAATCCCTTTCCAGGGGTCCTGGGAAGGGTGTGCACCCATTACTGTGAGTTCAAGTGCCGCAGGGGCCAGATCGATGACCCTATCGCCATATCGTATCTGAAGCGGTTTCCCGCAGACGTCTTCTACAAGAAGGGGATGCAGATCGTGACCCTGGTGGCACACGCACGCGATGAGAAGGTTGCCATCGTCGGGGCGGGTCCTGCAGGACTGACCGCGGCCTACGACTTGGCGCGACGGGGGTATAAGGTCACGGTATTCGAGGAGCTGCCTGTGGCCGGTGGGATGATGGCTGTGGGGATTCCCGATTATCGACTCCCCCAAGATCTCGTCACGGCAGAGGTGGGGATAATCGAACGGTTGGGTGTCGAGATCCGACTCAATACCAGGGTGGGACGGGACATCTCCTTCGATGAGATCAGGGATGCCTACGATGCGGTATTTGTCGCCACCGGGTGTCATGTCAGCCAAAAGATGGGGGTGGCTGGCGAGGAACTCGAGGGGGTATACGGTGGCGCTGAATTCCTCAGGGCCGTTAACCTCGGTGAAAGGCTTTCACTAGGGGCGAACGTTGTTGTGGTCGGCGGGGGTAATACCGCCATCGATGCGGCCCGCACGGCGCTGCGGCTCGGAGCCACAAACGTCACCATACTCTACAGACGGGAGCGGCAGGATATGCCTGCCTATGAGGATGAAATCGAAGAGGCCCTTGAAGAGGGGGTGAAGATCCGGCTTCTGGTTGCCCCCACGAAGATCATCGGCGAGAACGGGAAGGTGACGGCTGTCGAGTGTCAGGGCATGGTCCTCGGTGAGTTTGACCGTAGCGGCAGGAGACGACCCATGCCGAGAGAGGGATCGGAGTTCACCGTCAAAGCAGACGCGATCATCGCTGCTATTGGTCAGGTGACAGATCTTTCGTATTTGAATGGGACCGGTGAACAGCTCGCCCCGGCAGGACGCATCACGGTTGATTCCGATACGCACGAGACCTCCGTAACAGGGGTCTTCACCGGTGGCGATGTGGTCTCGGGCCCGCGGGATATTGTGAATGCCATAGCAGCCGGACACCGCGCAGCAGAGACCATCGACAGTTATCTTCGGGGAAAGAAGGGGGAGGCCCCGTGGAGGGAGGAGATGGCCAAGTTTGAGATACCCGTTGAGATCGAAGAGGATATCGTTGAACGGCCGAGAGTAAAGATGCCCATGGCCTTGCCGGAGAAGCGGAGGGGAAGCTTTCAGGAGGTGCAGTTGGGGTACACTGAGAGAATGGCTATCGAGGAGGCAGGACGATGTCTCCGTTGCGATTTGGAGATCGACTAAAAGGAGGATGGAGGATGAGTCAGGTAGCAGTCACCATCGATGGCAAGGAAATTACCACAGAAAAGGGGAAGACCATCCTTGAGGTATGCCAGGAGCACGGGATCCATGTCCCCACCCTTTGCTATCATCCCAGGCTCAGCCTGGTGGGGGCGTGCCGGGTTTGTGTGGTTGAGGTGAAGGGGGCGAGGACCATGATGACCGCCTGTACTACCCCGGTGGACCGAGACGGTATGGTGGTCAATACCAAGAGCGAGCGAGTTCTGGAAGCGAGAAAGGTGATCGTCGAATTGCTGTTGGCCAGTGGTGATCATAACTGTCTATACTGCGAGGCCAATGGTCAATGTGAACTGCAGGATCTGGTGTATGAGCTCAAGATAGAGAACCCCTGCTTTCCCGTGGAGCCACCCAATTGGCTCATCGACGATTCAAATCCCATGGTCTTTCGGAACCTTAACAGGTGCATCCTGTGCGGGCGCTGTGTGCGGGCGTGCAATGAGGTCCAGGTTAACAACGTGATCGACTTTGGATACCGGGGCTCGCGGGCCAAGATCGTCACGGCCTATGACAGAGACTATGGGGAGTCCAACTGCGTCTTCTGCGGAGAGTGCGTACAGGTCTGTCCTACAGGCGCGCTGGTGGAGAAAAAGGCCATGTACGGCGGTAGACCCTGGGAATCAAAGGTGATCCCCACCACCTGTACTTACTGTGGGGTAGGGTGTACCATTGACCTCCACATCGTCGATGGCAAGGTGGTGAAGGTCACGGGGGATGAGAATGGCCTGGTAAACAAAGGGAGCCTCTGCGTGAAGGGGAGATTCGGGTATGACTTCATCCATCACCAGGATCGATTAACCAAGCCCCTGATCAGGGAGAACGGGGCATTCCGGGAGGCCACCTGGGATGAGGCCCTGGACCTGGTGGCCAAAAGGCTTATCGCCATAAAGAGGGAGCACGGCCCGGATAGTATCGGTGGGCTCAGTTCGGCACGGTGTACCAATGAAGAAAACTACCTGATGCAGAAGTTCATGCGCGCCGTGATCGGTACCAATAACATCGATCATTGCGCACGCCTCTGACACTCGGTCACGGTGGCAGGTCTTGCCGCCGCATTCGGCAGTGGTGCCATGACCAATTCCATCGATGAGATCTACAAGAGCGACGTCTTGTTCCTGACCGGCACCAATACAACGGAAAACCACCCGGTGGTCGCCATCAAGATGAAGCAGGCAATTATAAATGGGAACGCAACGTTGATCGTTGCCGACCCGCGTGAGATTGATATGGTTCGTTTTGCCCATATCTGGCTTCGCCACAAGCCGGGTACCGATGTAGCCCTGTTCAACGGCTTGATGAACGTGATCATTGCGGAAGGGCTCTATGCCGAGGAGTACGTGGCGGAACGGACCGAAGGCTTTGAGGATCTGCGCACGGCGTTCGAGGACTACACCCCTGAATATGTCGAGGAGATTACCGGTGTACCTGCGGAAGACATAAGGAAGGCCGCTCGCACCTATGCGCAGGCCGAGCGGGCCGCCATCTTCTACGCCATGGGGATCACCCAACACATCACCGGCACCGATAACGTCAAGTCCCTCGCCAATCTGGCGATGCTCTGCGGCAACGTCGGCATTGAGGGTAGTGGTGTGAACCCCCTCAGGGGGCAGAACAACGTGCAGGGGGCGTGCGATCTGGGTGCGCTTCCCAATGTCTACCCCGCCTATCAACAGGTAGCCAACGAGGAGGCCCGTAAGAAGTTTGAAGAGGCCTGGAAGGTGAAGGGACTGTCGGGCCAGCCCGGTCTCACCGTTACAGAGATGATCCCGGCTGCTGCGCGAGGGGACATCAAGGCCATGTACATCATGGGTGAAAACCCCATGGTGAGCGACGCTGACCTGAAACACGTGGAAGAGGGGTTGAAAAACCTTGGATTCCTGGTAGTCCAGGATATCTTTATGACCGAGACGGCCGCGCTGGCAGATGTGGTCCTGCCGGCAGCATCCTTTGCTGAAAAGGATGGTACCTTTACCAATACGGAGCGCCGAGTCCAACGGGTCCGAAAGTGTGTAGAGCCCCCTGGCCAGGCGCGGGCAGACTGGGAGATCATTGCTGACCTCGCCACCAAGATGGGGTACGAGATGAAGTACCGGTCAGCGGAGGAGATCTTCAAGGAGATGGCGACGGTCACCCCGAGTTATGCCGGCATAAACTATAAGAGGATCGAGAAAGAAGGGGGGCTGCAGTGGCCCTGTCCCACTTCTCAACACCCTGGTACCCCTTACCTGCACAGGGATCAGTTTGTGCGGGGTAAGGGGCTCTTCCATGCCATCCGGTACATCCCGCCGGCAGAGCTCCCGGACGAGGAGTACCCCCTGATGCTGAGCACGGGGCGTGTTCTCTACCACTACCATACCGGCACGATGACACGGAGAGACGATGGGTTGAATTTCAGGTATCCCCAGGCCCGCGTGGAGGTGAACCCTGTTGATGCATCTGATCTGGGGATCGAGAACGGAACGAGGGTACGAGTTGCCTCCCGCAGGGGTGAGATAGAGATCGCGGCCGAGGTAACCCCTCGATCTCCGCAGGGGACCGTATTTATCCCGTTCCACTTCTTTGAGTCAGCGGCCAACCGTCTGACCAATCCGGTGCTGGACCCCGTCGGCAAGATACCCGAATTCAAGGTATGTGCCGTGAAAGTGACGAAGGTCACCTAGGAGGTAAGGAGTGATATTATGGACGAGGCGATCCTTAAAATTGTCAATACCTACAAGGATGTCCGTGGAGGATTAATCCCTGCCCTTCATGCCTTGCAAGAGTTATGCGGAAACCATTTGCCTGAGGAGGCGGTACGGCAGTTGGCAGATGGTCTTCGGGTCCCGTTGAATCAGGCGTTCGGGGTTGCCACCTTTTATACGATGTTCTCCGTTAAGACGAGGGGAAAGCATGTCATCAGGGTGTGTGACAGCCCTCCGTGTCACCTCCTGGATTCCGCGAGCATTGTCGAGATCTTGGAAGATGAACTGGGCGTTACGGTGGGTGAGACGACACACGACCGTACCTTTACCCTGGAGCTGACCAGTTGCCTCGGGGTCTGCGCGGTGGCGCCCGCCATGATGATCAATGATGAGGTGTACGGGAACCTGACGCGGGATAAGATACCGGAGATCTTGAACAAATTCCGGACGTAAAGGAGGAGACCATGCCGTTTTTCCGAGCCCATATCCTCATCGCCATGGATTCACAGAGCATCCTCATGGGGGCCCAGACCGTGAAGCTTACCCTGCAACGCAGGATATCGGAGCAGGGGTTGGAGGATGAGATCAAGGTGGTCGATACAGGGAATCTGGGGCTGACGGGCAAAGGCGTGGTACTGGTCGTCTACCCCGAGGGTGTGTTCTACATCAACGTCACCCCCAAGGACGCTGAGCGGATCGTCGATGAGCACCTGCTCAAGGGAAGGATCGTAAAGGATCTCGTTTCTAAGGCCACAGTGCCGACGCAGGTGGTCAGCCTCTGGAGGCGAAAGACAATGGAACGGGTCGTCCTCAAGAACTGCGGTGTCATCGATCCCGAATCCATCGAGGAGTATATCGCCCAGGACGGCTATGAGGCCTTGGGAAAGGTCCTGACGGAGATGACCCCGGAGGAGGTCATAGCGGTGGTGAAGGAGTCGGGTCTGCGGGGCCGCGGCGGTGCAGGGTTTCCCTGCGGACTGAAGTGGAGCTTCACCTTGCCTATACAAGAAGAGGAGAAGTACGTTGTCTGCAATGCCGACGAGGGAGAGCCTGGTACCTTCAAGGATCGGCTCATCCTGGAGGGTGACCCCCACCGGATCATTGAGGGCATGACCATCGCCGGGTATGCGGTCGGTGCCCACAAGGGTTTTATCTACGTACGGGGGGAGTACACCCAGTCTATCCAGCGCATCATGAAGGCCCTGGAGCAGGCCAGGGCCATGGGGCTGCTGGGTACAAATATCTTTGAGTCGGGTTTTAACTTCGATATCGAGGTGCGGGCAGGTGCCGGTGCCTACGTCTGCGGTGAGGAGACCGCCCTGATCGAGTCCATTGAGGGACACCGCGGCAATCCGCGCTTTAAGCCGCCCTTCCCAGGAGTGATCGGCCTCTGGGGCAAGCCGACTATCGTCAACAATGTCGAGACCTTGGCCAATATACCCCCCATTATCCTCAATGGTGCCGAATGGTTTAAGTCCCTGGGGAATGAACGCTGTTCCGGGACCAAGGTCTACACCATGCTGGGTCATGTAAACAACGCCGGGCTCATCGAAGTCCCCATGGGGATTACCCTCCGAGAGGTCATCGAGGACTACGGCGGGGGGATGCGGGGGGGGAGGAGCTTTAAATGGGCCCAGACTGGTGGGACGGCCGGTGGGTGTGTATCGGCTGAACTGCTCGATGTCCCCATGGACTACGACTCCATGGCAGAGGCCGGTACGTCACTGGGGTCCGGGGCGCTGCTGATCATGGACGATACTACCTGTGTCGTCGATATGGTGAAATCATTCCTGAAGTTCTTTGAGCATGAGTCATGCGGACAGTGCACACCGTGCCGCGAGGGGACGCACCGTCTCTGTCAGATCATCGAGGGGATCGCTCACGGTCGCGGCGGTGAAGACGCAGTCAATCTGCTGGATCATACCGCCACGGTGATAGCAGAGACTTCTCTGTGCGCCCTGGGGCAATCCCCCACCGTCTCCATAAGCACCTCGCTGCGCTTCTTCCGCGACGAGTACCTCGCCCATGCGGTGGAGGGCACATGTCCCACAGGGGTGTGTCGGATGGGGGAGTAAGGGGTGTTTGCTATATGGTATGGTTTGTACTCGGCAGCATGGTACAAAGATTTATTCGAGATATCAATCCATGAGATCCCAGAAAATGTAACCTTAACAGAGGAGACCATAAATGGATAAAAGAGTAAAGATGTACACCCTCAGCACGTGCAGCCAT
>CAYQOD010000076.1:0-8387 GCA_964419065.1 uncultured Thermodesulfobacteriota bacterium
TTTTCTCAGAGGTTCAAAGGGGAACTCCTTGGTCTCATCGTGGTAGGCGGCCTTGGGTTTGAGCTCTTTTTCGGTGAACTCCCTCACCATATCGCGGATCATCTCTTGCTCTTCCGTCAGACGGAAGTCCATAATCCCCCCTATTTTTTGTCGTAGGGATAAAACCCCCTCCCAGCCTTTCTCCCCAAATAGCCCGCATCTACGTATTTTTTGAGCAGGGGGCAAGGACGATATTTGGGGTCGCCGAAACCGTCATGGAGGGTGTTCATAATGGCCAAACAGGTGTCGAGACCGATCAGATCGGCCAGCTCCAATGGGCCCATGGGGTGATTCATCCCCAGCTTCATCACCTGATCGATGGCCTCTACAGTGCCAACCCCATGGTAGAGGGCGAAGATGGCCTCGTTGATCATCGGCATCAGGATCCTGTTGGAGATAAAGCCGGGGTAGTCGTTGGCCTCCACAGGTATTTTCCCCATCTTTACAGCCAGGTCCTTGGTGGTCAGAAACGTCCCATCCGCTGTTGCCAGACCTTTGATGATCTCCACCAGTCTCATCACCGGTACCGGGTTCATGAAGTGCATGCCAATGACAAGATCAGGTCTCGTGGTGGCTGAGGCGATCCGGGTGATAGGGATAGATGAGGTATTACTGGCGAGGATTACCCCAGGGCGGCAGGTCCCATCCAGATCTTTAAAGATTGCAAGCTTGATCCGCTCATCCTCTGTAGCCGCCTCGATGACGAAATCAGCCCCAGTCATCTCCTTCAGCTGGAGGGTCCCCTTGATCCTGCCTAGCGTCTCTTCCTTCTCCGCCTCCGCCATCCGCTCCTTTTGCACCAGACGGTCTAAATTTTTTCTTATGGCGGTCAACCCTTTATCGAGAAAGTCCTGTTCCACATCGTTTATGATGACCTGAAATCCACTGGCGGCAGCCACCTGGGCAATACCACCCCCCATCTGCCCTGCACCGATGACCCCTATAATCTTGATCTCCATTATCCTCTCCTCTTGGCGCAGATGCTACATCTCCACGATCAAAGAGACCGCCTCCGCCCCTCCCAGGCAGAGAGAGGCAAGCCCCCTTTTATCCCCCCTTCTTTTCATGGCATACAACAGAGTAGTCAGGACCCGGGCGCCGCTGCACCCGATAGGGTGTCCCAGGGCCACTGCCCCACCATGGATGTTGATCCTCTCTTCATCAAGGCCCAACTCCCTGATGATGGCCACGGTAGAGGCAGCAAATGCCTCATTGACCTCAAAGAGGTCTATGTCCTTTACCTTCAGCCCCGCCTTGTCCAATGCCCTGGGTATTGCCTTGATGGGAGCAACCAAAACATCTTCCAACGGCACCCCTGCGGAGGCCTGAGCAACTATCGTGGCCATGGAGGTGATCCCGAAATCTTGAGCCTTTTTCCTGGACATCACCACCAGGGCACTGGCCCCATCGCTGATCTTCGAGGAGTTGCCAGCAGTAACCCTGCCATCGCTCTTAAAGACGGGCTTCAACCTTGCCATGGCCTCGAGATCCGAGTCTCTCGGCCCTTCATCGGTATCGAAGATCACCATCCCCCCCTTCCTTTGGGGTATCTCGAGGGGGAGGATTTCCTCCTTGAATATCCACTCCCTTATCGCCTCCATCGCCTTTTTATTGGAGTTGCAGGCAAAAAGGTCCATATCCTCCCTGGTAATATCGAATTTATCCGCCACCAATTCGGCCGTGTAGCCCATATGGAAGTCATTGACCACATCCCATAGTCCATCGTGGACCATTCCATCGATCAACTTTCCATCCCACAATCGGTACCCCTCCCGTGCGTTCTCCAAGTAGTAAGGGGCCCTGGTCATGCTCTCCATCCCCCCAGCCACGATGACCCCTGCATCACCCACCATAATGGCCTGGGCTGCCAACATGGCCGCCTTCAGACCTGAGCCGCATACCTTGTTTATAGTGATGCACCCCACATCCCAGGGGAGTCCAGCCTTGATCATGGCCTGTCGGGCTGGATTTTGCCCCAAGCCGAAAGGGAGTACATTGCCCATGATCACCTCATCCACATCCTCTTTCTTAATCCCCGCCCTCTTGATAGCTTCGTTGATGACAAGGCCACCGAGTTCGGTGGCAGAAAGGTCCTTGAGGCCCCCTTGAAAGTTGCCGATGGCCGTCCTCACAGCGCTGACGATTACCGCTTCTTCCATAAATCTACTCCCTCTATTCTTGAATCTCAGCCAGTTTTTTCTTGATCCTCTTTTTATATTGCTGAATCTCCCCCTTTAATTTCATCAAGCCCTTGATGCGTTTATCGGTCTCCTCAACATGGTTGTCCAGGAGTTCCAGAAGCCTGGGGAGAACCTTTTTGTTGGTCCGATGTATCTTGTAGATGTTCCCTAGTTCCTTCATTTCCGCCAGTGTCAGGCTGAGGAGTTTCAAGCGTTTGATAAACTTCAAACGGCGGAGGTCATCGTCGGTATATGCCCTCCTCCCCCCTTCAATTCTCTTTATGGAATCCAGCAGTTCGAGCTCTTCATAATAACGGATGGTCCTCGGGGTGAGCCCTGCCATCTTAGCAAGATTGCCTATGGTGTAGTAGGTATCCTTTTTATCCCCTGACATCTCTTCTTCCTTCTCTCTCGTTTGCGCAACTTTGCTCTCTTGGTTCTTTCTTGGTCTTTTCTTATCCCTCATCTCTTCCCGGTTACGGCCCAACACAGGGGTTATCATGTTATAGGTGATGTTGCCATTGACATAGATCCTGCTCCAATCGAGTGTAGGGGTCATTGATGGAATTCATCATCGCCGCCTTGTCAACCCTCTGGGACCACGTCCTCAAAGCTCACTTCACGAGAGCAGTCACTCCCCAAGGGCTGTTGAAAAAGAGGCCTCAAGGAAGGTTAGAATAAACTGGTTTTTCAATTAGCAAAAGGAGAGGATTTTGTCAAGGAAAAATTCCAGTTTACGTAATCTGTGAAGATATTTTAATTAAACCTGATATGTGCTCATTTTTTCTTTGTAGAGGGAAAGAGCATCTAAAAAAAAGATTCGTGGATTTCATATCTTTTTATCATCCTTCCCTCAGGACATCGGCCATGGTTTTCCCCACCTCTGCAGGGTTCCTGACCACCTTGATACCTGCCTCCTCCAAGGCCTCGATTTTGTCGCGGGCACTCCCCACCCCACCGGAGATGATGGCCCCGGCGTGTCCCATACGTCTCCCTGGAGGGGCGGTTATTCCCGCAATGAAGGCGACCACCGGTTTGGTCATCTGGCTACAAAAGTATTGGGCCGCCTCCTCCTCTGCCCTGCCTCCTATCTCGCCGATGATGATCACCGCATCGGTCTCTGGATCTGCCTCAAATAATTGGAGGATGTCCGTAAAGGAGAGGCCAATGATGGGATCCCCTCCGATCCCCACGCAGGTGGATTGACCTATCCCCAGCTTGGTGAGTTGATCGACTACCTCGTAGGTGAGAGTCCCGCTGCGGGAGGTGATCCCTATCTTCCCCTCTTGGTGGATGTAGCCAGCCATCACTCCGATCTTGCACTTTCCGGGGGAAATGATCCCAGGGGTATTGGGGCCGATCAAAATGGTATTTTTTCCTTTCAGATATTGTCGCGCAGCGACCATGTCCATGGTGGGGATCCCCTCTGTGAGGCAGACGACGACCTCCACCCCCGCCTCGGCCGCTTCCATGATGGCATCCGCGGCAAAGGGAGGGGGGACGAATATGGCCGAGGCATTAGCCTCGGTGCACTCTACGGCCTCTTGTACAGTGTTGAAGACGGGGATTCCATCCACCTGTTGTCCCCCCTTGCCTGGGGTGACCCCTGCTACTACAGTGGTCCCATATTCCACCATCTGCTTGGTGTGAAAGGCCCCTTCGTTTCCCGTGATCCCTTGAACTAATACTTTGGTATTTTCACCAACGATAATGCTCATTTTCCCTCCCTTGAATCCTTAATTAAATGGAAAAAGATCCAATTATTATAGCTTGTTCAATACCTCTGCCACCTTCTGGGCAGCAGCACCCATCCCCTCAGCCACGGTGAAGCGTAGACCAGAATCGGCCAGGATCTGGCGTCCCAGTTCCACGTTGGTACCCTCCAACCGCACCACTATGGGGAGGTTTATTTTCAGTTCTTTGGCCGCCTCCGCAACGCCGAGGGCCAAGGTGTCGCAGCGCAGGATGCCGCCAAAGATGTTGACGAAGATTACCTTGACGTCTGGGTCGGAGAGGAGAATCCGCAGCCCATGTTTGACCATCTCCACGGTGGCTCCCCCTCCCACGTCGAGGAAATTAGCTGGCTCAGCTCCGACCAGTTTGATGAGGTCCATAGTCGCCATGGCCAAGCCCGCCCCGTTTACCATACAGCCCACATTTCCTTTCAGTTTGATGTAGTTCAACCGATGTTGGGATGCTTCAAACTCCAATGGATCCTCCTGATAGGTATCCCTGAGAGCGGATATCTCCGGATGTCGGTAGAGTCCATTGTCGTCAAAGCTTAACTTGGCGTCTAGGGCGATTAATCCCCCATCAGTCACCACTAAAGGGTTGATCTCTGCTAAAGAGCAGTCCTTTTCGGTGAAGAGACGATAGAGGTTCAAGATGATCCCGCTGGCCTTCCTCGCTAAAGGAGGGGCCAACCCAAGAGAGAAGGTGATCCTGTTGGCTTGAAAGGGGCGCAAGCCCACTCTTGGGTCTACCGTTTCAGTGAAGACCCTCTCCGGAGTTTCGGCGGCCACTCTCTCGATCTCCATCCCCCCCTCACCACTGGCCAAGACCACGGGACAGGCTCGCGATCTATCGATCACGATCCCCACATAAACTTCTTTCTTTACATCCAATGCTTCCTCTACCAAGATGGCCCTCACCGGTTTCCCCTCTGCCCCCGTTTGAGGGGTGGCCAGCTTCATCCCCAACAGCCGGGAAGCGGTAGCCTCTACCTCTGTATTGTGGACTACCTTTATCCCTCCTCCCTTGCCACGGCCGCCGGCGTGGATCTGGACCTTGAGGACGATGGGACTCATGCCGATGTCTTGGGCAACATGGGAGGCCTCCTGGGGGGTTGTAGCCACCCTTCCTTTGGGAATGGGGATACCGTATTCTTGAAACAATTCCTTCGCCTGATACTCATGGACCTTCATCTCTTTGCTCCTATTTCATGGAAGTAAAGTAAAGCCGACACCCAGCGTCTATGGCTACGGCCTCGTTAACCCTGACCAGATCAAATTCCCCTTTTCTACTCCCTTTCACTATCCTCGTTAGGGGAGTTCACACAGCTCGATGAGGACCCCACCGGCAGCCTTGGGGTGAATGAAGCCTACTTTCATCCCATGGGCCCCTCGCCTGGGGGTCTCATCGATGAGTCTCGCCCCCTTCTCCTTATAGGACCTTAGTTCGGCCTCAATGTCGTCCACCTCCAGGCAGATGTGATGGATGCCAGGACCTCGATTGGCCAAAAATTTCGCCAGGCCTGTTTCCTCCTTGGTGGGTTCCACCAGTTCGATGTTGGTTTCACCGATGGAGAGAAACCCCACCTTGGTGTCCATTTCCTCTACTACCTCTACATCACCCAGGCCTAAACCAAGAATTTCCTTGTAAAATCGGGCTGCTTCCTCCACACTGGGGACAGCCACTGCAATATGGTGGATCCTCTTGATCATAACTTCCCCCTTCTCCCCATTATGGCCTCAGCCCCGCTTCCCCAGCTTCTCCTTGATGAAGCGGATGATTTCTTCGGTAGAGGTCCCTGGTTGAAATATCTCTTCGATCCCTGCCTCCTTGAGGATGGGGATGTCATCGTAGGGAATGATCCCTCCCCCGATGACGACGATATCATCTCCCCCTTTTCGTCGCACTAAATGAACCACCTGTGGAAACAGTTGATTGTGGGCCCCGGAGAGGCAACTAAGCCCCACCACATCGACACCCTCCTGGATGGCCGTGATGGCGATCTGCTCTGGGGTTTGGCGGATTCCTGTATAGATGACCTCAATCCCTGCATCCCGCAGGGCTCTGGCGACCACCTTGGCCCCGCGATCATGTCCGTCTAACCCCGGTTTGGCGATGAGGATCCGGATCTTCCTCTCTCCCATCTCCAATCTCCTTTAGATGATGGTCGTATGCTCTCTGTACTCTCCGAATACCTCCCTTAAGGTATCGGCGATTTCCCCCAGGGTGGCATAGCACTTCACCGACTCCAGGATGTAGGGCATAAGATTTTCCGTCCCACGGGCCGCTTCTTGTAATCTCCTGAGGGAATCCCCTATCTTCTTGGAATCCCTTTGGCTTCGCACCTTGTTCAACTTTTCCTTTTGATATCGCTCCACCTCTGGGCTTATCTTCAGAATATCGGTAAAAGGGGTTTCTTGGATTGTGAACGCGTTGAGGCCCACGATGATTCTTTCCTTGTCTTCGATCTCCCGTTGATATCTGTAGGCACTATCGGCGATCTCCTTCTGCACAAAGCCTGACTCTATCGCCTTGATGCCCCCTCCCATCTCGTCTATCCTCTTAATATACTCCGTGGCCCGTTCCTCGATCTCTTCTGTGAGGGCCTCTATGGCGTAGGACCCTCCTATTGGGTCCACGATGTCAGCCACGCCGCTTTCATGGGCGATGATTTGCTGGGTCCTGAGGGCAATGGTAACCGATTCTTCCGAGGGGAGGGCAAATGCCTCATCCCGAGAATTGGTGTGGAGAGATTGGGTTCCCCCGAGCACAGCGGCCAGGGCCTGAAAGGCCACCCGGATGACGTTGTTTTCCGGTTGTTGGGCAGTGAGCGTACAGCCAGCTGTCTGGGTATGGAAACGGAGCATCCAAGATGATGGCTCCTTGGCCCCAAAACGCTCTCGCATGATCTTGGCCCATAAACCTCGGGCCGCCCGGAACTTGGCGATTTCTTCCAGGAAGTTGTTATGGGCCCCGAAGAAGAAAGATAACCTCCCGGCAAAGGCGTCCACATCTAATCCTGCCTCAATGGCTGCCTCCACGTAGGCGATGCCATCTGCCAGGGTGAATGCCACCTCTTGGACCGCCGAAGAGCCAGCTTCCCTGATGTGATATCCGCTGATACTGATGGTATTCCACTGAGGGAGGTGATCCTTGCAAAAACCAAAGATATCGGTGATGATCCTCATGGACTCTTTTGGAGGATAGATATAGGTGCCCCTGGCCGTGTACTCCTTCAGTATGTCGTTCTGGATGGTCCCCCTCAGTTGGTCCATAGAGACCTCTTGTTTCTCGGCCACGGCGATATACATGGCCAAGAGCATGGCGGCGGTGGCATTGATGGTCATGGAAGTACTCACCTTGTCTAAGGGGATCCCGTCGAAGAGGATCTCCATATCCGCGAGAGAATCTATGGCCACCCCGCACTTTCCCACCTCGCCCGTACAGAGAGGGTGATCGGAATCATAGCCGATCTGGGTGGGGAGGTCAAAGGCCACACTCAGCCCCATCTGCCCCTGCTCTAAGAGATATTTATACCTTTGATTGGTCTCTTCGGCGGTGGCAAAACCGGCATATTGGCGCATGGTCCAGGATCTTCCCCGGTACATAGTGGGCTGAACACCCCTGGTGAAGGGGTACTCTCCGGGTAGTCCCAATTCCTCCATGTAGTCCCATCCCTCTATATCAAAGGGCATGTAGACTCGCTTGAGATCAATACCCGAGGTGGTCCGAAAGGATTCTCTACGCTCAGGGGATCGCTTCAAGACCTCTTTGAGGGTAGTCTCCACCCAACGGCGGTGTTCATCCCTCAGATTGACCTTGCTCTTCACATTCCTCCCTCCTTAGATACCACCTTACATAATCCCTTTCTCATTTCAATCTCTTTGTTTCTCCCCTTAAATAATCGGATAAGAGGATTTCTTACGTATGCTCGCCGAGAAGGGTAGGGGGGGGTACGGCATCTCCTCGACCGTCTTTTTATAGAGGGATGTTCCCGTGTTTTCTCGGGGGATTGGTGTCCACTTTGTTCTGGAGTATCTCTAAAGCCCGAATCAGCTTTGGCCTGGTCTCCTCGGGCTCGATGATCTCATCTACATATCCCAGCTCCGCCGCCCGATAGGGACTGGCGAACTTATCCAGATATTCATCCACCAACTTCTTCCTGGTCTTCTCGGGGTCTTTGGCCTTCTCTATATCCTTGCGAAAGACTATATTCACCGCCCCTTCAGGTCCCATGACGGCGACCTCACCGATGGGGTAGACATAGTTTATGTCTCCCCGGATGTGCTTGCTGGACATCACGTCATAGGCCCCTCCATAGGCCTTTCGGGTGATTACCGTCACCTTAGGGACGGTGGCCTCACAGAAGGCGTAGAGGAGTTTTGCCCCATGTTTGATGATCCCGCCAAATTCCTGGGCCGTGCCAGGGAGAAAGCC
>CAYQOD010000077.1:0-8347 GCA_964419065.1 uncultured Thermodesulfobacteriota bacterium
TATATTTATTATCCCTTTTTCTACGTTAGCCCTCAGTTTATCCCTAAGGGTTATCGTCCTTGATATTCAGGGCCATGTTCTTCAACTCTACACTGAGATAAGGGGCCAACTCCACTGCCTTTTGGAAGAGGTTTTTTAAGTTCATAGTCAAGGCATCAACCTCTACACCCTTGATCTCCTCCTCGGGGATCACCTCCACCTCGGCCACAAAATAGGGGTCATTTTGGATATAGCGCAGGATTCTGATCCGTTCGAGCCCCTGGACAATGACCCGTTGGGTCCCGTCCATCTCCTTCACCATACGGACCAAGTGTGCTGCAACGCCGAGGGTATACAGCTCATTGGGATGGGGGTCTTCGACTTCGGAGCTATGTTGGGTGACCACCCCGATGACCCTCTCTCCCTCCATCGCCTCGTCGATCAAGTTCACTGATTTCTTCCTTCCCACCATGATGGGGAGGATGAGTTCGGGGAAGAGGACGGTTCCCCGTAAGGGTAGTATGGATAGGCGTCTGGGGATAGAAACCTTTTCTTTCCCCTTCTCGCCTTTTGACCTCGGTATAAATATCATCCCTTCCTCCTCTTTGTACCCGTGTGGGTTTTTCCCAATGTCGAATAAAAAATAATCACAACTCCGTCGTCTGTCAACTGTAAACGTTGTGTCATGAAGGGATACCGTCCTCTCTATGTACGGATTTTATTTTTGCGAAAGCGCCCTTCATATGGTGGCGAAGAAACCACTTGAGAGCTTGCTGTTGTTCTCCGCCTCATTCCACTGTGGAGGAAAGATACTCCTTAACTTTGCCCAAGACGATTTTGGGGATGTCCTCTCTGTTTTTGACGTTAAAGAGCGAGATATTTTTTCTCTTATCCGTGCCCTCCTTGAATCGAGCGGAATGTACATTATGGCCCAAGTGGACAGCGGTCACCCTGTTTTCAATTTGATTAAAAAAATCGATGAGTTTTTCGAGATTGGTAATCTGCATATCCGTGATGATGAAGATATCGGGGCTGTCAGCTCGGGATAAGAGATAGTGTATGTCATTCAGGTCCAAGGCCGTACCACCACCGAAGTATCTGCAGAGGGCCTGATAGATCCGGTCTTTCTCATGGTTAAAGTCCATGACAATTTTATTTCCCCTCAGGGCGTCACTGAAATTATAGACAGCTGCTCTGGATTCGTTCTTCAGGTAGGCGTTGCAGGCACATGCTGCCCCCAGGACCGCATACGATAACCTCTCACAGGGATTGATCATGCTTCCAGAAGAATCGATGACGATGAGACAATCAGGGGTTCCTTCCAATTCTCCATGGGTTTCCCCCTCCCTCTTCGTCCAAATCTGGGTTATGCCGGGCATGATCTTACCGAAGCTGGTCCAGACATCGATGTCGGCGAACGGTTTTCCTAACTCCCATGGCATATGAGAATGAGGGTGGAGGTCACCCATTTTTGTAATAGGGAGTTTTCTGATGGGAAGGGTATAACTCTCGGCCAGTTTCATATAGTAGAGGAGATTAGCGTCAATAGGGTTCCCCGTTCCTCTTCCCATGCCCCCGTTAGTATATCCCTTCTCCTCTAATTCCTCTTTTAAATCTTCTACCGTCTCCTTGAAGTCTTGCAGATCCTGGACAGCGGAGGCGAATTCTCTCAATCCACGATCAATCTCCTCTAAAGAGTAATTGTCCAAAGAGTGTTCCCCCATGGGATTGGGGTTTCTCTGCGTATTATTCTGTTCGTTTTCTAATTCCTCCTCGAGGATGTCTTGAATGACCTTGGTGAATTTTTTAATACTCTCTCCCCATCTCTTTCGTTCCAAATAGGGGATGCGGGAGAGGCGATTGATACGCTCATCGTGGCTCCCACTTCCCAGATCCACCCCCCAGATCTTCTCATAAAGGGAGGATAGTACCTGATGAACCCCGGTCTTAGGGAGGTTTTTGTATAGATCGGGAATCTTGGTATCTTTTTCCCTTACACAATAGGTATCAGTCACCACATCCATGAAGTGGGTGGTTGCCTTTTGAGCCATCTCTTTTTTTCTCACCACCTTCTTCGCCTCGTTGTAGAGAGTGAGGTGGGTGTGGAAATCCCAGGGACAATACATATAGTGGGTGATGCCATGGTCGAGAACCGCCTCAACGATTTCTTCCTCCTTCATCTTATCCTTTAGCTTTTCGTGAAAGGAACTGCTGATAAAGAGCTGTTTGCTTTTTATCTCCAGGGCCACATCCTCTCCTCCCTCGATCACCTTCGGTGGAGGGATGTGGGGAAAGAGATGCTTTCTCCTGACCTTTGGCCACACTTTTTGAATGATCTCTCCGATATCCATCGCTCGTTTCATTTCAAAAGTAGAAGGGTTTTATCCCTTCATTGGGAAAGATGAGGTGGTCCCTCTCGAAGATCTTTCCACCCACTATTTTACCCAACCCTTTTATCCTCCCTCCTACGATGATCTCCCCTCCGGTCATGCCGTGTCCCGTGTTAAAGCCGAGGTTATGCCTGACGATGATTTTCCCCCGCTTCATACCTGCTCCGGTGTAGTTCTTGCCGCTCCCCTCGATGATCAACTCTCCTCCATCCAGTCCTATCCCTGTAAAGTCACCCACATTCCCCTCTACGATCAATTTTTTGTTGGAGGACAGGCGGTACCCGAGGAGGTTGATTTTCACGGTGAGATCTCGTAGATGAAGGGTGATTTCATCCTCCTTGGCGTAGTTACAGAGGGTGGAGATATAGACCCCGGCTGGACCCGTTATCAGGTAGGGGATCTGATCGGAGCGGTCGAGGGCATAGCAAAACTCCTCGATGTCCTCGGCCGTATACTCTATCCCCTCTATCCTCTTTTCCGCTATGCTATAGGCCTTGATCACCGTGCTATACTGCATCAGCCACACCAAATCCTTGGCCTCATTTTTCAGGAGGTCTTCGTATCCTTTGAGTATCCTGGAAAGTGTTTCCTCCTTGGATTTCAGGATGGTATCCAGGGGTATCTCACGTTTTGGGGCGCTTGCCTGCTGAAAGGCCTCAAAAGGATTTTTCATCTTTGCCCCCGATATCATTCTTTATCTCTTCATAGATGGGATGATCGCCATCCATGGTGGTTACCTCTTCCCCATCGAAGGCCCTACACGCGAGGGAAAGGGCTTCCAGGAGGTAGTCCCTCTGTTCGTTGTATCGTTGAAAGATCTCCTCGGTCGCCTCCTTGGCCAAGTATATCTGAAAGGGGTCATTTCTCCCTTCCCCCTCCTTTTTAGAGAGATAGGAGTCCTTCCACTGGATCCGGTGGGCCAGCGTATATGGAATGACCAACCTGACGTGCTCGAGATCTACCTCATCGTCATCAACGAACCATGCCAGGGTTTGAGCATAATTCCTGATAGAGATGGGGAGTCGGTTGGAGGCGCAGTTTTTGATGTGATGGCAGAGGTAGCCTGTATAGTGGCATCCTTCCTCACATGTCTCCACCGACCTTTTCTGGCCGTACTTGTGGCAAAAGGAGAGTTCGGCTAGTACCATGCGTACAAAGGCGTTGGCATCGAGATCGAGGTCTATCTCCACTATGTCACCCCTGATTTCCCTCCTCTCTCCTCTGTTGAGACCTTCCACTTTTAGGGTTTCCTTCATATACGTCCCGAAGAGATCACAGATCTCTTCGGCCACGGTCATCTTTTCCTCATAGGGCTTGTTTCCCCTCAGTATCTGGTGGAGGTCTTTTTCATACTGAGGGTGTCGGAGGGGATGATTCAGACGTGCCTCCTTACCGATGTTGAAGGCTATATTGGGACCGGGGTGTCTCGACTCCACCAAGATATCAAATCGATCAATGAGGGGGGCGATGATAGTATTTGTCCCCCTATCTTGATAGTTGGCCGTCGCAAAGAGGGAGTATTCGTCATTGATCAAGATCTCATTGAGGTACTCCCAATTGCCACGGTCAACACCGTTCAGGATCATGCTCTGTTTGGTCTCCGGGAGACGATTTATCTCATCCACGATCTTCACGGGGATCTGGGCGAAGTTGGTCCAGACCACCACTTCCCTTCCCTTGTTTAATTCACCGAGGTGGGGCCTGCCGATAATCTTTTCCTCGGTCTGTTCGGGATGACCAGAGACCTCACTCCCCCAGATTACTCCAAGGGGATAGCGGTAGATGATGGAGCCCACATATTCCGCCGAGGTGGTCTTTCCCAGGCCAGGTTCTCCGATGATCAGCTCCTTACCTCCATTGAGGCTGGTAAGGAGACCAAACAAGAGGGCAGAGTTAAATTTTTCCCCTTTTATCTCGATGTCCGGCCTATTGAAATAGAGGTTATCGCTGATATAGTTATATATCCCCCTGATCATCTCTCGGTAATGCCCATTTTTCATGTAATTGTTCATGACGGCTCCGTCACCCACGAACGGTGAAAATTAATAATCCCCCCATCCTCCCCTCTAGAAAAGGGGGGTTCGGGGAGATTTGACAATTATTTTCTAAGCAATAACTCCTCATTTGCACAACCCGTAGCTCCAGCTTCCAAAGTTTATACTGTACCATTATCCTCCAGCGAAATCAAGCAATCCGGGTCCCCTTGCTGAGAACACCCCTGAGGTAGCTTCCTTTATGACTTTTCTGAGTACCATCATCAATATGTATACAGGGATGAGGGGAAGGGGTTAATCCCGCCAGCTGGCGAAGGTGGTCACGAAGAGGTAGAGATTTACGAAAAAGGCGAAAAATCCTAGGACGATACCGGCAACAGCCCGCTCCAAGGATATTTGGTAGAGATCCCCTTCCGATAAGAAGGAGTAAGCGACGAGGATTGTAGCCAGGATAACGGCGAGGAAGATCCCGACGCGGCCCTTTATTATGGTCAAGATGACCAGGCCGATGCCGATACCGATAGATATTTTGGCCTCAGGCAGATAATTTACTGTACCGGAGATGATGCCTAGGATCTCTCGCAGGATAGCACTGAGCATCGGAATAATCCTTTCCCCCTAAGTAAAGGTTAAAAACAGCCCTTTGTCAAGTCTTTACTCCCTCTCCCCTGGGGGAAAAGACATACGGCGATAGGGTCAGGGAGAGTAAACTATCTACCAAAGATACCCTGCACCTTGCTGCAAGGAGATTCATTGTGCTATCTTCATGAGAGAAGGTGTGAGTAAACCCTGAGAGAGGTTCCCTCATGGGCGAGGACAAGATAGTTATAAAGGGAGCGAGACAGCACAATCTTAAGAACATAGACCTGGAGATTCCCAAAGGGGGGCTGGTGGTGATCACCGGGGTCAGCGGTTCGGGCAAATCATCCCTCGCCTTTGACACCATCTATGCCGAGGGGCAGAGGAGGTACGTGGAGTCCCTTTCCGCCTACGCCAGGCAGTTTCTAGAGAGGATGGATAAGCCCGATGTCGATTGTATCGAGGGCCTGTCCCCTGCCATAGCCATTGAGCAGAAGGGGATGAGCAGGAATCCGCGCTCCACGGTGGGGACGGTGACGGAGATCTACGACTATCTGCGTCTCCTGTTCGCCCGCGTGGGTCGTCCTCACTGCTATCTCTGTGGACGGGAGATCAGATCACAGACCCCTCAGCAGATGGTAGATCAGCTCTTAATCCTCCCGGAGGGGGGTCGTCTGGTCATCGTGGCCTCCCTGGTAAGGGGGAGGAAGGGAGAGTACAGAAAACTGCTGGATCAACTCAGGGGGGAGGGGTTTGTCAGGGTGAGGGTCAATGGGACCATCAGGGATCTCAGTGAAGAGATCGTTCTTGATAAGAACAGGAGGCACGATATAGATCTGGTGATCGACCGACTCGTGATGCGTGAAGGGATAAAAAACCGTGTCACCGAGTCGGTGGAGCTGGCCCTGCGATACGGCGAGGGGATGGTAAAGGTAGTAAGAGATGAAGGAGAGGAGCTTGTCTTCAGCGAGCGATTCGCCTGCCTCCTGTGTGGGGTGAGCTATCCTGAGGTATCCCCACGCCTCTTTTCCTTCAACAGTCCCTACGGGGCATGTCCTCGCTGTGGGGGGTTGGGGTTTCTCACACGAGGAGGAGTTACGTTCGGAGAGCACTGGTCATCATCCGAGAAGACGGATTGGGAGATCGATAGAACTACCTGCCCTGAATGTGGTGGGGCCAGGTTAAGGAAGGAGGCCCTCCACGTGCGGTTTCAGGGGGAGTCCATCGCGGAGGTAACGGGGCTTTCGATCAAGGACGCCCTCACCTTTTTTCAGGCGGTGAAACTCACTCCTAAGGAGGAAGAGATAGCAAGGTTGGTGCTGCGGGAGATAAAGGAGCGGCTCAGCTTCCTCGTGAGCGTGGGGCTGGGCTACCTCTCCCTCGATCGGGCCTCCTCCACCCTTTCGGGAGGAGAGGGAGAGCGGATACGGCTGGCCACCCAGATAGGATCGGGCCTCACGGGGGTCCTCTATGTCTTAGATGAACCGAGCATCGGTCTGCACCTCAGGGATAACCTCAAGTTGTTGAATACCCTGCAACGGTTACGGGATCTGGGCAACACCATCATCGTGGTGGAACACGATCCGCAGACCATCCTCTGTGCTGACCACATCATCGATATGGGACCTGGGGCAGGGGTGCATGGAGGAGAGGTGGTCTTCAGTGGTACCCCCCGGGAATTGATGGGTGATGGGAGATCCCTGACCGGAGAGTACCTCTCCGGCCGTCTCACCATCCCTGTACCCCCGCTCAGAAGACCGGGGGGTGGGAGGTGCTTGGTCGTTGAGGGAGCTCAAGCCAACAACCTGAAAGAGATCAGTGTCGAGATACCCCTCGGGGTCTTCACCTGTGTGACCGGTGTTTCAGGCTCCGGCAAGAGCACCCTGATCATCGACACCCTCTACCGGGCCCTGGCCCAACGGCTCCATGGCGCCACGGTCAGGGCGGGAGCGTTTACTGCCCTCCGGGGTTCGGAGGAGGTGGACAAGGTAGTGGAGATCGATCAGATGCCCATCGGGAGGACATCTCGCTCCAACCCCGCCACCTATACCGGGATCCTCGCCCCCATCCGGGAACTCCTCGCCCAGCTCCCTGAATCGAGGGTGCGGGGTTATACCCCGGGCAGGTTCAGCTTCAACGTGAAGGGGGGGCGGTGCGAGGCGTGTCAGGGGGAGGGGATCATGCGGATCGAGATGCACTTCCTCCCCGATGTCTATGTGGTGTGTGACGAGTGCAAGGGGAGGCGCTTTAATCGCGAGACCCTGGAGATACGGTACAAGGGGAGGGATATCGCTGAGATCCTGGAGATGACGGTGGAGGAGGCCTTGGAATTCTTTCGTCATATTCCTCCACTGAAGAGAAAGCTCCAGATATTGGCCGATGTGGGGCTGGGCTACATCGAATTGGGACAGCCCGCTCCCACCCTCTCCGGTGGAGAGGCCCAAAGGGTGAAGCTGGCTAGGGAGTTGGGCAAGCGCGATACCGGGAGGACCGTCTATATCCTCGATGAGCCCACAACCGGGCTGCACTTTGCCGAGATCCAAAAGCTGCTCGACGTACTCAACCGCCTGGTGGACGCCGGCAACACCGTCATCGTTATCGAGCATAACCTCGATGTCATCAAGTCCGCCGACTACATCATCGACCTGGGACCGGAGGGGGGTGATGAGGGGGGAGAGGTGATCGCGACCGGTACTCCCGAGGAGCTGCCCCGTGTCCCCCATTCCTATACCGGGCAGTTTCTCAAAAAGGCATTGGAGGCCACCTCGCCGGTGGATAGACGGTATGATTGAAAGAAAGCCGATCCAAGCCCATGCTGAGGCGGGTGGGGGAGGGGGGTTGCAAAGAGGAGTGAAAACGTGAAAAATGTGCAAAAGGACTGCGGGGTGAACCAATGAAGAGGAGTTATTTCAATCCGCTTATTGTAAGGCTCGGTATTGTTGTGGTAGTGGTATCTGTTGTTGTAGGCGGTTTGCACCAGGGATCTTTCGATTCTGCTGGGGCAGGAGATGAAGGCATCGTCTTCGGCCCTGTCGGAAGCGGTTTTTGGTATCCAGCAGCGGAGAAGGACTTGAGGAACATGGTCGATTCATTTCTTGCCGATGCTCATGTGGAAGGAGTTGAGGGCAGGATAGTCGCCCTCATCGCCCCGCACGCCGGTCTGCCGTGGTCAGGACCATGTGCTGCTTTTTCCTTTAAGCCGCTCAAAAAACAGAAGATCGACCGGGTGATTATATTGGCCCCGAGCCATAGCGGTGGGTTTAGGGGGATTTCGGTCTTACGGGCCGATTACTATAAGACGCCCTTGGGATTAATAAAGCTCGACATCGATGCTTGCAAGGGCCTTTTACCCGATGACCATGCCTGGCTTCGCTGCATATACGACGACTCTGGCGCCAACAGGAG
>CAYQOD010000078.1:0-8253 GCA_964419065.1 uncultured Thermodesulfobacteriota bacterium
TTCACATGAGGCTTCGTACGCTCAAACTTAGGCTTGGACATCAGATGACCTCCTTCCTTTTTGATGTTGATGACGGTCCAGTACCCACGCGATGGGAGATTATCGATTCCACGAGAGCGGAGGGCACCGGTCTATACCGTAAAAATTGCATGGTGTAATTGGCCCTTCCCTGGGTGAGGGAGCGCAGATCGGTAGCATAGCCGAACATACCGGCCAGGGGTACCTCCGCCCGTACCGTTTGGATGCCCTTCCGGGCGTCGATTCCGGTGATTTTTCCCCTCCTGGCGTTGAGGTCACCCACTACCCCCCCCAGGAACTCCTCGGGGAGGACGACCTCCAGGGCCATGATGGGCTCCAAGACGATGGGGTTTGCCCTGCGGGCGAGGTCCTTGAAGCCGAGCGAGGCTGCTATCTTGAAGGCCATATCTGAGGAGTCCACCTCGTGGTACGATCCATCGAGGAGGGTGATCCTCACATCGGCCACCGGGTACCCGGCAAGGACCCCCCGCTGCATCGCCTCTCTCACCCCCTGTTCCACGGCGGAGATATATTCTCTGGGGATGTTCCCTCCCACTACCTTATTCACGAACTCAAATCCCCCGCCTGCCTCAAGGGGCTCTACCCTCAGGACGACGTGTCCGTACTGCCCACGTCCCCCTGTCTGTTTGATGAACTTGCCATGCCCCTCGATAGCCTCGGTGATGGTCTCGCGATAACTCACCTCTGGGATTCCCACGCGGGCATCTACCTTAAATTCACGGAGGAGTCGGTCCACGATGATCTCCAGGTGGAGTTCACCCATCCCTGAGATCAGGGTCTGTCCGGTCTCCTCATCGACCGCCATCTGGAAGGAGGGATCTTCGAGGGCCAACTGGCGGAGCGCTGCCCCCAATTTATCCAGATCCATCTTTGTTTTAGGCTCTATGGAGACGGAGATGACCGGTTCAGGGGATTCGATGGCCTCGAGAATGATGGGATGTTCTTTGTCAGAGAGGGTATCGCCGGTGGAGGTATTCTTCAGGCCGACCGCGGCCACGATATCACCGGCATATACCTCTTTGATCTCTTCCCGTTTGTTCGCATGCATCTTGAGGAGTCTCCCGATCCTCTCTCCCCTTCTCCGGGTAGTATTGTAGACGGTGCTCCCAGTCTTGAGGCAGCCAGAGTAGATCCTCAGATAGGTGAGGTGCCCCACGAAGGGATCATTCATGAGCTTAAAGGCCAAGGCGGAGAAGGGTTCATTGTCATCGGGGCGTCTCTTCTCTATTCCCCCATCAGGTCTCATCCCTTCTATAGCTGGGACATCGAGGGGGGAGGGGAGATAATCGACGACAGCATCCAGCAATGGTTGGACCCCCCGGTTCTTGAAGGCCGCCCCGCACAGTACCGGTACCACCTGCATCTCAACGGTGGCCCGTCTGATGGCCCTCTTGATCTCCTCTGGAGTAATCTCCCTTCCTTCTACATATTTCTCCATGAGGGAATCGTCCGCCTCTGCCACCACCCCGAGGATCTTCTCACGATGTCTGAGCGCTTCATCTTTGCTATCTTCCGGTATCGCTATGGAGTGGTATTGAGCCCCTAATGTGGTGGCGTCGTAGACGATACCCCTCATCTCTACGAGGTCAATGACCCCGACGAAATCTTCTTCTTCTCCTATGGGCAGCTGCAGGGGGAGGGGATGGGCCATGAGCCGGTTCCTCATGGTTTGAATGGCCCTCCAGTAGTCCGCTCCCACCCGGTCCATCTTGTTGATGAAGGCGATGCGGGGAATACCATATTTCTCTGCCTGCCGCCAGACGGTCTCAGACTGGGGTTCAACACCCGCGACGGCGCAGAATATGACGATGGCCCCATCGAGGACTCGGAGGGACCGTTCCACCTCCATGGTGAAATCAACGTGACCGGGGGTATCGATGACGTTGATTCGATGTTCACGCCAGAAGCAGGTGGTCGTTGCAGCGGTAATGGTGATTCCCCGCTCCTGCTCCTGTTCCATCCAGTCCATTACCGCTGAGCCCTCGTGCACCTCGCCCATTTTATGAGAGACGCCGGTATAGTAGAGTATCCGCTCGGTCGTAGTGGTCTTACCGGCATCGATGTGGGCCATGATTCCGATATTTCTGACCCTTTCCAATGGTATCAATCGAGCCACGCTTACAAGATCCTTTCTACCAGCGGTAATGGGCGAAGGCCTTGTTGGCCTCAGCCATCCTATGGGTGTCTTCCCTCTTCTTGATGGACGCTCCCCTGTTGTTGGCGGCGTCCAAGAACTCTGCGGCCAACCGTTCATGCATCGACTTTTCCGAGCGGTCCTGGGCGAACTGGATGATCCAACGGATGGCCAAGCTCGTCCTGCGATCGGTTCTCACCTCTACCGGGACTTGGTAGGTCGCCCCTCCTACCCGCCTCGACTTGACCTCCAGCACAGGCTTCACGTTCTCCACCGCCTGTTTGAAGACCTTGAGGGGTTCATCGTGCGTTTTATCCCTCAAGATCTCCAGCGAATTGTAGAATATGCTCTCGGCGATGCTCTTCTCTCCTTTACGCATGATGGAGTTGATGAACTTGGTCACCAATACGTCTTTGTATTTGGGATCTGGTTCTATATCCCTCTTCTTTACCTCTCTTCTCCTCGGCATCCCGACCTTCCTGTTCTACTTGGGTTTTTTCGCTCCGTACTTAGAGCGGGACTTCCTCCTGTCCTCAACGCCCAGGGCATCCAGGGTCCCCCTGATGATATGGTAACGGACACCTGGCAAGTCTTTTACTCTCCCCCCCCTTATCAGCACCACTGAGTGCTCCTGGAGGTTGTGCCCAACCCCTGGGATATATGCGGTTACCTCTATGCCGTTGGTCAGACGGACCCTAGCCACCTTCCTCAGGGCTGAGTTCGGTTTCTTAGGGGTGGTGGTGTAGACCCTGACGCATACCCCCCGTTTCTGAGGACACTCCCTGAGGGCAGGCGCAGATATCTTTTTCTTGACCGCTTCCCGTCCTTTTCTCACCAGTTGATTGATGGTGGGCATCTGTTAACCTCCGCCTCATTATCTCTTACATGATTCGTCTACCCGTAAACGATGAAAAGCCTTCCTTCAGTCTTCCTATTGAGGGGTGGTACCCTTCAACCCCCCAAGAGGAAATTCTTCTTTAGAATTAGTTAGTTAGAACAATTGTTTTCTAACTAATAAAAGAAAACCCTTTTAAAAAGGGCAAAGACATCTGTCTTTTTGAGAAGCAGCCCTCGGAAATTTCTGCGCTTGAAGGTTCCTCTGAATTACCTACTATTCTATCCCTTCTTCATACAATTTCCTCAGGCCCTTCTCTCCATGTAAGGGGTCTTTTGTAAAACTTTGTATAAATATCAACTTTATTTTCCCTTGTCAAGACCTCCATGATATTTTTTTCTCAAATTTTTCGGTTCAACTAATTTCTTCAGAACGGGGGTGAGATGGGTGAAGGGAGACCTCATGCCCAATAGGGGAAGAAATTATACCACTGATCTGGGTATTCCCTAATATAGTGCTCAAAGACCTTTGCCACCTCCTGCATCCCCCGCCTGATCTCCTGCTCCCTCGCCCCCCGAGAGGCGCTCTGAAAGTAGATGGGGCGTTCGATAATGCCCCAATACCTACCATCCTGCTTTAAGACGACAAAAACGGGCAGAACCGCTGCCCCCGTGGCCATGGCCAAGGTGGCTACTCCTATAGGGAACGGGGTCTTTCGCCCGAAGAAATCCACCTCCACGGTGTTGGCAGTGCCAGGGCGATCCCCTAACATGGCCACGATCTTGTTGTCATTGAGGACCTTCATTGCCTGGAGGATGGCAGTGGGGGTAGGGTCCTCGGGGTCGATGTAGATATTTTTGATCCCCTTGACCCCCCGCATGCGCTCCCGGAAGGCCTTGGTCTGGGCATAGATCTCTTCATCGGTGAGGACGTAGAGATCACCACCCCTGAAGGCGAACAGCAACCCCCCGAGCTCCCAGTTGCCCAGGTGCGGGGTGATACAGATGACCCCCTTCCCCCTCTTGAGGGCATCGACCATATACTCCTGTCCTATCTCCTGCTCCACCATCCTTCCTTTATTATCAGCGGTGAGGCGATGCATCACCATGTAGTCGAGGAGATAGTGTCCGTAGTTTTGAAAGGTCCGCCTGACACGGACGGCTATCTCCTTCTCCCCCCATCTCCCCGCCCCGATCACGCGCAGGTTCTCCTTCACCCCTTCCCTGGTCGTGGGCATGAGGAGGCAGAAGAGGTTTCCGACGGAGCGGGTGAAGATCTTCTGCAGCGGCCGCGGTATGATGGTGGAGAAGAAGAAGAACCAAACGAGGAAGAAGAATCGATTGAGTCGCCCTCCTGGTCGCATCCGTTACGTCCCCCAGAAGTAGTCACGGACGAACCGCGCCACGGTCCCCAGCCCCAGTTTGTGCCGTACGGCCACCCGCCATACATCCTGTATCGCCTTTTTTGAGCGCGTGTAGTAGAGGAGGTTGGCCTTCAAGAGCAACCACGCAAGCCTGACAAAAGAGATATGGTCATGCCGGAAGACGAGGTGTTGGGAGTCGTAGAAGGACCAGTGGCGGATCCAGATCCGCTCCTTGAGCTCTTCGTAGAGGGCGGTGCCGGGGTACGGTGTGAGGATGGAGAACTGGGCCACGTTGGTATCGAGCCGCTTGGCGAAGCGGATGGTCTCATTGACATCCCGCACCGTATCGTGGGGATTTCCGAGGATATAACTGGCGAAGATCTCGAAGCCGTGCCTTTTCAAGAGATCCACCGCCTCCACCACCGTATCGAGGTCCATCTTCTTCCCGAGATCGACGAGGGCCTGGGGGCTGGCGCTCTCCACCCCGATATAGATGGTCTTGCTCCCCGCCCGCCTCATGGCCGTGAGCATCTCCTCGTTCTTCACGATAGTCTCGGCCCGCGATAAGTTCCACCACCAGAGATCGAGCCCCTTTCTGATGATCCCCTCCGAGATGGCGATCACCCGCTCGGGCGAGAGGGTGAAGTTGTCATCGACGAAGGCCACCGCGTTGAAGCTATACCTATTATATAGTTCTTCGAGTTCCTCCACCACCGACTCAGGGCTTCGGGCCCGCCACCGTCTGCCGAAAAACCTGGAAGAGGAGCAGAAGGTGCAATTGGTCGGGCACCCACGGCTCGTCACCACCGGGGTGATGGCCCGGTCGCCGAACTTGGTCTGACGATATCGGTCCATGTCGACCAGGTGACGGGCAGGGAAGGGCAGGGAATCCAGATCCTTGATAAAGGGACGGGGTGCACTCCTGACCACCTCTCCATCCCTGCGAAAACTGAGCCCCGGCATCCCCTCCCAGTCTTTTTCCCCCGCCTCAAGGGTTTTTGCCAACTCCAAGAGGGTTACCTCCCCCTCGCCATGGATGATAAAGTCCACCCACCCGCTGGCGAAGATCTCCTCCTCGCAGTAGCAGGGGTGAGGCCCTCCCATGACCACCGTGCAGCCCGCCTCCTTTGCCTGGCGGGCGATCCGCAAGGCCTTGAGGTGGCGGGTAGTGTCGGTGGAGATGCCTACGATATCATAGTGTGAATAATCAGGGCTTTCACCCGGGACGCAGAAGTCCCTGATTTCGACGTCATGTCCATCCTGCTCCAGGTAGGACCCGAGGTAGAGAAGTCCGGTGGGAGGGAAGTGGAGTCCGATTGCCCTGAATCCTCCGATATTGGCTGGGTTTGTCAATAAGATCTTCATTGTCCGTTAAGCCTGAAGGACATCACTGTATTTGCCACACCGATCACCCCAACAGGCGATGGTTCCCCCATCCACGATCAGCTCAACCACCTCGCAGTTGTTACCACACTCATCGCATTCGATGCTGCGGGTGAAGCACTCGCTCTGGGCGACCTCAAAACCCTTGAAGGCGGTGCGGGAGAGGCCTGCGCGCCGAGCGAGCTTGACCGCCCCCAGGGCCCCCATGACCTCAAAGTGGGGGGGCACTACCACCGGGAGGCCCAGTTCCTCTTCAAGGACCTTGCGGATACCGGGATTGGCCGCTACCCCACCCTGAAACACGAAGGGAGGCAGGAGATCCTTTCCCCGGGCCACGTCGTTGAGGTAGTTCTTGACCAAGGAATCTGAAAGCCCGGCCACGATCTCCTCGGTCTGAAATCCCAGTTGCTGCTTATGGATCATGTCAGTCTCGGCGAAGACCGTGCACCTGCCCGCTATCCTCACCTTTTTCTCAGCCCGGGCAGCTATTGTGCCGAACTCCTCTACCGAGATCCCCAGTCGGGCGGCCTGCTGATCCAGAAAAGAGCCGGTCCCTGCCGCGCAGACGGTGTTCATGGCGAAATCTACCACCACGCCCTCCTGGAGGATGATGATCTTGGAGTCCTGGCCACCGATCTCGATGATGGTCCTGACCTCGGGCAGGAAGTCAATGACGGCCACGGCATGGGCGGTGATCTCGTTCTTCACCAGATCGGCCCCCAGCAGATAGGCAGCTAGGTGACGGGCGCTGCCCGTGGTCCCGATCCCCCGGACCGTGCGGGAGTTGCCGAGCTGATCCTCTATCTGGCGGAGCCCCTCCTTGATGGCCTCCAAGGGCCTGCCTGCATTGCGCAGATAGACCTTGGCCAGGATTCTATCTGCATCATCGATGGCCACCAGCTTGGTGGTAATGGATCCGACATCTACGCCGAGGTACATACTCTCCTGCCTGAGATCTCAATCTTTTTATTGTATCGCAAAAAGAACCCTGCGTCTATCTATATGGAATTAGGGTGGGCAGTAGAGAATAGTAACGCCGGAAGGGTCTCGGTCCTAACATTTTGACTTGCATTTTTGGTTTTCATCTTGTAAAATCAAAAATTGAAGGAGGAAGTTATGAAGACTTCTGTAACCAAAAGGGGGCAGACGGTAGTCCCAGCCTCTCTGAGGAGAAGATACGACATAGATGAGAAGACTGTTCTTCAATGGATTGATACCGGGGAGACGATCAAGGTCGTACCTATTCCCAAGGATGTCACGACTTCCCTCAGGGGGATAGCGAGGGGCGAGAAGCTCTTAGATACGTTGCTTGCGGAGAGAAGGGCGGATGCGGGCAGGGAGTGAAGAGAAATATCTGTTGGATACCTCTGCGTGTTTGGCCTTTCTGCAAGACGAAGAAGGGGCAGATGAGGTAGAGGCGATCTTGAGACGTAAGAGGTGTCTTCTCCCCTTCGTTGTGTTACTGGAGGTCTATTATCTTACCTTCAGGGAGAAGGGAGAAGAAGTCGCTGATAAGAGATATGCCATGCTCAAGAGCTTGAACGTTGAATTGTTATGGGAGATGGACGAACCTGTCCTGGTTACCGCTGGGAGGTTCAAGGGTCACTATCGCCTTTCGCTTGCCGATGCCATCGTCGCTGCCTTTGCCAAGAGAGAAGGTGCTATCTTAGTCCATAAGGATCCAGAGTTTGATCTCCTTGAAGAAGTAAATCAGCTCGCCTTACCGAGGACATAGTCCTCCGTTACTTCCTCTCCCCCGTGATGTCCGAAAAAAGTCCTTGACAAACGGGTCTGTATCGTTTAGGTAGGGTATACGTTTCCTCAATAATCGAATATCGTCTCAAAACGAGGAGGGTTACCATGGACAGACGCCGTTGTTCTCGGCGGGTCTTGTCTTTTTCATCCCTTTTCCTCATTTCCCTCCTCATCCTTCCGGCCATCACCTCACCTTCGTATGCCCAGGGGCAGACGGTCTTTGGCCCAGAGGAGGCTCAGATCGGCTGGTGGCCGGCCCACTTCTCCCTTCATACGTTTGGTGTCGATACCCCTGGTGACGGTCGTCTCATCGTGCGAAAGATCACCCCGCAGAGGCGGATCAGCGGGGGTTTTCTCTTCCTGAACGAGCAGTTCATCCCCCTCGGGGACTTTCTGCAGGGGGGTGAGCTGGTCTTTGAAAACGATGTTCAATTACGGGGGACCAACTATCTGGTGGTCTTCCTGCGGGGCAGGCGTGGTGCTGCCCTCAGCATAGAGGTCAGGAGCACCGAGGCCCCGCCCCCTGCCCCGGTAGTCTCCTTTACAGCAGACCCTGAATCTATCCTGCTGGGTGAAACATCTACCCTTTCTTGGACTACCGAACATGCCGATACCGTGAGTATCGATCAGGGTATCGGTGAGGTGGATACCAGTGGGTCTTTCGAGGTTCATGAAGGGTATGATTCCCCTCCTCTCTGTTCCCACCGTCCTCTTGAGAAACTCCTGTATCAGGGCGTCGATGCC
>CAYQOD010000079.1:0-8173 GCA_964419065.1 uncultured Thermodesulfobacteriota bacterium
TGACGACCAGGGCCCCGACAGCGGAACCCAGGAGATCGAGGCCGTTGGTCACCCCCCCCATCCTTCCGATCTCCTCCCGCTCCCTGAGATAAATCTTGTTGGCCAAGGGGAAGTGGACCCCGCCGACAAATCCGGCCAGCAAGGTCAGGAAGGGGAATATCACCTCTATCAGGCGAGCAATGGAGGGGGAGAAGAAATCCCTGTGGAGCCCCAGGATGAGCACAAGGAGACCGAGGGCATACAGGAGGACGCCGGCCTGGACCATGAGCAGAGAGTGCAGGGGTCTCCTGAGCTTCACGAGCAGCGGGGTAATCATCCATCCCCCCAGGGCGAGCCCGATCATGTAGGCGGTGATGATCATCCCAATCTTATAGTAGAGATAACCATAGATGATCTGAAAGGTAAGGATCAGGATAACCTCTAAGGCGATCTCTGAAAACCCCGTGACCGCGACGGCCCAGAGCAGAGGGGCGGAGGACGAGGGCTTCCATCCCCTCCAGAGGAGGATGATGGTGATGCCGGCGAGCAGATACAGTACCCACTGCGCCTTCAAATCTAACATCCACAGAAACCACTTCTTGAGCAGGGGGGTATACTGGGCACTCCAGAGGACGATGTCGTAAAAATAGCAGATGGGGCGCAGGTCTTCGTTGATCCCCACCCCCTCTCCCCGCTCCACGATGGATCGGAGATAGCGGACCCTCTCGGGAGAGAGATTGAAGAGGATGTAATAGTCACGGACATAGGTAAGCCGTAACCCCCGCAGGTGCGTCCGCTGCACCAGTACCTGGGGATCTGAAGTCAAGATCCCCTCCGATTCCGTCCCCAAAAATCGTGCCACAGGTCCTGGCAGGACTACTACCTCCGGGAAGACCTCTCTCATGGTCCAATAGATCGATCTCAAGAACCGGGCCAATGTATGGCCGATGATCTCTTCTGAGGAGCTGACGGAGAGGTAGAAGATGCCATCCTTGCGGAGGACATCCCTCACCTGAGCGAAGAACTCCCGTGTGTAGTAACGGTTAATCTGGGCGGTGGTCGGATCGGGCTGATGTAAGATGACCAGATCATATCTCCGCTCCTCGTTCTGGACAAACCTTCGCCCGTCGGTGTAAATGATCTCCGCGCGGGGATCATCCAGGGGGGTAGTGGCCTCGGGGGGGAGATATCGCTCCCCCATCCTGATCAGGTGCGGGTCCAGTTCCACGTAATCCACGTGACGGACAGAGGGGTGTTTCAAGACCTCCTCCACCAGCCCCCCGACACCTCCCCCGATCAATAAGACCTCCCTCGGGCTCGGATGTTCTAAGAGGGCGAAGTGGACCGCCCCCTCGGCCGCCAGGGGATCGGGATAGGTGAAGTTCCACGCCCCGTTTTCAAAGAAGCTCACCTGCGACCCATCGCTGATCACCGTGATATTGCCATAGATGGTATCCGTGCTGGTGACGATGGTATACCCCCTCCACCCCCACGTCTTGGAGATGAGGTTGAATCGTTCCCCATAAAAGATCAGGGAGCTGAGGAGGAGACATATCCATAGGATGGCCAGGGGCCTCAGCCTCCGACCGAGGAGGAAGGCGGAGAGTGAGAGGAGTGCGGCTGTAAAGAGGACCACTTGCCACGGATTCAAAACATGGATGAGGAGATAGCTGAAGGTCAGGCCTCCGATCCCTGCCCCCAAGGCCTCGTAGGCATAGACCAGCCCTACTGACCTCGCTTCTTTTCCGAGGATATCGCCGAGCAGGCTGCACCCGAGTGCGAAGAGAAACCCTGAGAGAAGACAAAAGGGGATGAGGAGGAGGAAGATACCAATGACCATCTGCGGCAGCGAAGCGATCTCCCCCACCGGGATCCCCAGCAGGGGGCGCAGATAGCGGGCCAGCAGAAAACTGGCGGGGAGGAGGGTGGCGAGGGTCAACTGCACCAGGGCAAAGACCGAGTATTTCCCCTTGATACGGTCTGAGAATAATCCCAGCCCAGCACTTCCGGCTGCCGTCCAGAGGAGCCAGGCCGACAGCATCACCCCTGTGGAGAGCTCATTGCCGGAAAAGACCACCATGAGTTCTCGGAGCAGGACGATCTGGGTCAGGAGGGCCCCCAAACCCATGAGGATGAAGGCAATCACTGCCCTTCCGTGCCGCCGCTCCTCAATCACCTCTTCCTCTTCCGGCCATCACGATGGTAATCTCACCCTTGACCGTTCTCACCTCCAATCCCTCTATGACCTCGGTTATCCTCCCCCTGATCACCTCCTCGTAGAGTTTGGTCAACTCCCTGGCCACGACGATCTGCCGATCCCCACACGTATCCCGTAGATCTTCTAAGGTTCGCAGGAGGCGATGAGGTGATTCATAGAGGATGACGGTCCCCCGCAGGTCCTTGGTTTCCTCCAACCTCCGTTTCCTCTTGGAGCCCTGCCGGGGGAGAAACCCGAAGAAGTGGAAGGAGTCGGTGGGCAATCCAGAAACGACAAGTGCTGAGATGAGGGCAGAGGGCCCAGGGATGGGGACCACCGCTATCCCCTCCTCGACGGCCCTCCGCACGAGGCGAAACCCCGGGTCAGAGATCCCCGGGGTGCCTGCTTCGGAGATTAAGGCTATCTCTTCGCCCGCGAGGAGTTTCTTAATCAGGGTCTCCTTCTTACGCGGCTCGTTGTGCTCGAAGAGACTGGTGAGGGGGACCTTGATCCGATAACGACCCAAGAGCCTTCGCGCCCTCCTGGTATCCTCGGCTGCGATCAGATCCACGGTGCGCAAGACCTTGATGGCTCGGAGGGTGATATCCTCCAGGTTGCCTATGGGGGTGGAGACCACATAGAGTTTTCCCTTCGTGCTCCTCACCGGGGTTACTCCCTCTTTTCCTCCTTCGTCTCCTCCCAGAGGAGATCCATCTCGGCCAGGGATACCTCGTGGGGACTCTTGCCCTTCTCGTGCAATCGCCGCTCTATGTATCTGAACCGCTCCGCAAACTTATCCGTAACCCTCCTCAGTGCATCCTCGGGGTCTACGCCGATAAACCTGGCCAGATTGACCAGGGTAAAGAGGATGTCCCCAAATTCGTCCCGTACCGTCTTTTCATCTCCTTTATGCAAGGCCTCCTGAAACTCCCGCAGTTCCTCCTCCAATTTCTTCCACACCTGCTCCCTGTTATCCCAGTCGAAGCCCACCTTGGACGCCCTCTGAGTCAGCCGGTAGGCCCTCATCAGGGCGGGGAGATGTCGGGGAAGGCCATCCATCAAGGATCTGCTCGGCCTTTCTTCGGCCTTTCGTCTCGACCAGGCGGTCTCTACCTCGTGGGGACCGGAGACTTGGGATTCCCCAAAGACGTGGGGGTGGCGATGGATCATCTTCTCGGCCACCCCATGGATCACATCATAGATGTCGAAGGAGCCCTCTTCTTGGGCAATCCGTGCGGTAAAGGTGATGTGGAAGAGGAGGTCCCCCAATTCCTCTCGCAATCCCTCGTCATCACCCCTGTCCAGCGCCTCCAGGATCTCATACGTCTCCTCGATGAGAAAGGGCTTAAGGCTCTGCTTGGTCTGGCGACGGTCCCAGGGACATCCCTCTTCCCCCCTCAAACGGGCCATAATATCCACGAGGTCGTCAAAACCCTTTCTCTCCATCTCTTTCTCCTGTCTCAGATTACGGCAATATCCGCGGATTTGCAAGGTGAAAAGGGGAGGCATACCCGGAGAGAATCTTCTTCTGGATAATCATCCCTGAATATGGTAGCATTTCAGCCAGAGGAGGAGATGAAAGAGGCTTACCTCTATGAGAAACTGCCCGAGGGGAAGGTACGCTGCGCTCTGTGTCATCACCAGTGCGTCATCGCTGACGGAAAGAGGGGACGGTGTCACGTCCGGGAGAATAGGGAAGGGACCCTCTATTCCTTGGTCTATGAGAGGCCCATCTCGACCAATGTGGACCCCATTGAGAAGAAGCCATTCTTTCACTTCGTGCCGGGGAGCAGCGCCTTTTCCATCGCTACCGTCGGGTGTAACTTTCGCTGTCTCCACTGCCAGAATCACGAGATCTCGCAAATGCCTCGAGAGGAGAGAGGGATCATCGGCGAGCGGATCTCCTGTGAGGAGGTCGTCTCCCTGGCCCTCAAGTATCGGTGTGCCAGCATCGCCTACACCTATACCGAACCCACCATCTTCTTTGAGTACGCCTACGACACGGCTACCATCGCACACACAAAAGGGATCAAGAATACCTTTGTCACCAACGGCTTTATGACCTCGGAGGCCCTGGAGATGATCGCCCCCTATCTCGATGGGGCCAATGTCGATCTCAAATCGTTTTCGAAAAAATTTTATCGCGAGGTATGTAACGCAAAGCTACAGCCCGTCTTGGATGCCATCAGAAAGATGAGAGATCTGGGTATCTGGGTAGAGGTCACGACCCTGGTCATACCCACCCTGAATGATTCGGAGGGGGAACTGCGGGAGGTCGCCCGATTCCTCTGCTCCGTCTCCCCGGAGATCCCCTGGCATGTGAGCGCCTTTCACCCCACGTACAAGATGCTGGACAGACCGAGGACCTCTTCGGGAATTATCAAACGGGCCAGGGAGATCGGCCTGGAAGAGGGATTACGATATGTGTATTCCGGCAACATCCCCGGGGAGGAGGGTGAGAGTACCTACTGCTACCACTGCAAGAATTTACTGGTCCATCGCTGGGGATTTCAGATCGTGGAAAATAACCTGAAGGAAGGCAGGTGCCCTTATTGTAGCACCCCCATCGATGGAGTCGGGATGTAGGCAGCACGGATGGATATGAGAGGGGACCTGAGGGAGAAATATGTCTGGGCTATAGGGGGGGGAAAGGGGGGGATCGGTAAGAGCTTTGTGGTCGCTAATCTCGGGGTAGCCCTCTGCGAGCGCGGCAGAGAGGTGATAGTAGCCGACGTCGATTTGGGGGGTGCAAACCTCCACACCTTCTTGGGTATCACCTGTCCGAGCATCAGTCTGGATAATTTTATACGGGGGGAAGTAGGGAACATCAGGGACGTCCTTGTGGAGACAGAGATACCTCACCTCAAGCTGATCACCGGGTCCCGCGATATCTTGACCATGAGCAACCCTAAGTACGCCCAGAAGAAGAAGGTTATACGACACATCCTTGCCCTCGATGCTGACTACATCATCCTCGATCTGGGGGCAGGTGCATCCTATCATGTCCTCGATTTCTTTCTCATCTCGGAGAGTGGAATCTTTCTCACCACCCCTGAGCCCACCTCCTTGGAGAACGCCTATCGGTTCCTGAAGGGGGTCTTCTTTCGCAAGTTAAGGAATGCGGCATCTCACCCCGAGGTCAGAAAGGTCATTGAAATTGCTATGGATCAGGGCAATCCTCAGGGGATACGGACACCCTTTGATCTTCTCGAGCGGGTGGGAGAGGTGGATGGGAAGATAGGGGGCCTCTTGAAGGAGGAGATCGGTCGCTTTCGCCCTCAGTTGATCGTCAATCAGGTGAGAAATCGCAAAGAGGCTGAGATCGGGTTCTCTGTCAAGAGCGCGTGCCGAAAATATTTCGGCTTTGAACTTTGCTATCTGGGCTACATCTTGTATGACCATAGCGTCTACCTCTCCATTCAGAGGGGACGCCCCTTGCTCGTACATGAGCCAACCTCTGATGCAGCGCGATGCATCAGAGATATCACTTCTCATTTGATAGATGGAGGGGAACTGAGATGGTCTCTGTGGTGAAATCTCGTGATGAGCAGAATTACTATAGTATCCTTGAAGTCAGTCCTCATGCCTCTGATGAGGAGATACGCATCGCGTATGAAAAGCTCAAGGCCACCTATAGTCCCAACGCCCCGGGGATATACGCCCTCTTCACCCCTGAGGAGGTGAAGGAAGTTCTCACCAAGGTGGAGGAGGCCTACCAGATATTGAGCAACCCGCATAGCCGGAGGGAATATGACCTCGTCTTAAAAGGAGGGAAGAAAAGACCCGCCACCCCTCCCCCAACCAGTACCGTCTCCCATCGGGTCCTCGATGATGAGGAGGTACGGAAGGCCTTGGGGAGTAAGGAGGTGATATTTTCAGGGAACAATCTGCGTAAAATTCGCAGATATCTCTCATTAAAAGTGGACGATATAGCGAAGGAGACGAAGATAGGGAAGGCCCACCTCAAGGCCATAGAGGAAGAGGATATCCATAGCCTCCCTGCCCTGGTATACCTCAAGGGCTTTCTGAAGACCTATGCCACAATCCTCGGTCTCGATCCATACCAGGTAACCGAACAGTACCTCGCGAGGATAACGGAGAAGGGGTATTAAGAGGGAGTAAGACCGCCTCTCTTGTTTTTTCTAAACTGAATTCTGCTGACTACTTTAGTCCTTCTCTCCCCGCCTTAATCGAGGAACATCAGGTGTCCCTTCAGATTATTGTCCTTCACCCACTGCTCAAAGTCAGTGAGTTGCGTCGCCAACCAACCTTGTTCTGTATCTTTCTTGATCATATAGGCATAGAAGACATCTTTTAAGACAAAGGCGACAAGAAAGGCATCATCACTGTACCAGTGTAAGCCCCGCAGCTCGATATCAAGGGGCAGGTCCAGCGGCCAGCAGTTCGGCTTAATACCGAGGTCGTCACGGCTGCTCGGCATACCACTGAGAGAGTATCCTTTCTCTCCCTCGGCAAGCTCAAAGTCTCTCTCCACAGGGTTCTCATCGACGATGTCCACTACCCTCAACAACGCCGTTGTGGTACCTGATATGCTACCACTCGCCTCACCGTCAGTAGAAGTAGCAGAAGCCGTAAGCTCCATCTTCGGCATCAACACCGCAAACCTGCCGTCTGAAGCTACTACAGTTGACCATACAGCAACCCCGTATGACGTTTCAGAGAAGGAAAAATGCGCCACTTTGTGAGGTTTTCCCTGCCCAGACCCTTTGGGACAGGTTACACAGCGTGTACTCCATCCAGTTTGAACATTATTAATTGTTTCATCCCCTTCTTGAGCACTATATGACGACCAACTCCCTCCAAAAGTAGTCTCTACTGCTCCAACTTTTACTTTCGTTACTACATCGGCAGTCATAGTACCATATCCTGAACTCCTACTGACCATGTCAAACAGTGCACAGCCATTAAATCTGGAGCCGTAGTGCCCACCGTATGTATCGGTCCCATCGAAGGTTCGGTTAATACAACTCGTCCAACCTCCTCCCTCGTAAGGATGCCAACCTTCACAACTCATACTCCCCTCACACACGGTCCCACAAAAAGCAGGAAACCACATCCAAGTACATTGGCATTTATCTTGACTGCACACTGGGCAACACATCTTCGCTGTTTCATACGGACCGCACTGGGAGCTTTTTAATTGAGCTATAGTCTCTGACTCATGCCCCGACAAATTTTGCCTGGGCCCTATCTCAATCTTTTCATCAAGCTGATCGATTGCTACACTCCAACTAGTTCCTTTATCACAGTGAGAAGAAGAATTTGAAGTACGTGACCTTTGATTGCACGCTCCCGGCGTATATACCGTCTCTTCTCCGTTCCCACAGCCAGAACAGGAAACAACATGTTTACCGACACAGCCGTACCACGTTGTCTGTTCTCCTTCCCCACCGCATGGCAAACTGAACCACTTATCCAACGTGTTTGGTGCTGAGGAAGCCCCTTCACAACACTGAGCACTTTTAAAATTTACCAGTCCGCACTCATCTCCGCATCCAACCCCCTGTGAAAGACTGAAGGCTGGATCGGTCACCCGATAGTACTCCTTCTCCTCATTCATGTCACACGTCCACCACTTTGATATGATCTCCGGCTTCGATGGCAGCGGCACGTTGGGATTCCTATGGTATCCTTCCTCCTTGCCCAAATCGTAGTACCACCAATCAGTCGTATCACCCGTCTTTTTGTGAAGGACAATGAAGAGCACATACGGTGTCATCCCCACTGCCACCGCATCCGCCTCTCCTATCCACCTCCCATCGATCTCTTTCCCAAGCTTCCCTCGATAGACGACCTGGAGGGCGATATCACGAGCATCGCTGGGGATGACGTTCGAAAAGACCAACTCAACAGGATTACCCCGGGGGATAGAAGTAGTATTGGTGTCAGCCAATGCATAATAAACCTCACCACCACGGCTGTATCTCACCACCAGCTTTATCTCCCCATCTGACATCTCTTCTTTCCCCTCGGTGA
>CAYQOD010000080.1:0-8159 GCA_964419065.1 uncultured Thermodesulfobacteriota bacterium
TTGTAGGACTTTATTATCGCGTCCACATCCGGGTCATCATCATTTCCCGGCATGGCGATGACTGTTATCTTCTTTGTATCGATACGCTTAACCAACAGATCGAGCCACTCCTTCATCCTGGCCATGATCGCATCGTGAATCGTCTTCGTCACCTTTTTCTGATCGGCCTGTAGTTCGGCGACCTCCTCTGGAGTACACCGCATGCTGAGCACTCCTACTGCAGCCAGGCGGTCCTCCATCTTTCTCACGTCCTCTTCAGTCTTTAATTTCCATTTCTTATCGAAGTAATGACAGGTATACCCCTTGCGCTCCTCGATAATGGGCACCAGGGCCTTTGATGTGAGGTCGCCACAGAGCATCAGCACATCGGGATCATGGTGTTTGGAGGTGTTCAACCACTTCTTCCATACCTCGGTGCTGCCGTGGGCATCTGCTGCAAAGAAGATCCTCATCTGCTACTCCTTACTCACAAATAAAGTAAACTACTATCGCCTTGAGGCGATAGTTTGAGAGGTCAAGGATGCAAGGATTCAAGGGTTCGAGTGAAAAGCATTCAAACATGTTTGTAAAACCCCTGACCCCTTGAACCCTTTTGGGATCAAGATCGAACTAAAGCTTTCGCCTAAAAGCGAGGATTTTTCTCCCTGAATGGGACAATAAAGGGAGCCAGGTGAACTCCGTAGTTTGCGATCACCTGGCTCCCTCATCCCTCAATCGTCTATTCGGGCGGTATCTGTCGATAGATCTCGGAGATGTTTACCTTCTTCTTCTTATTGATGGCCTGTTGAATCAGGTAGAAGAAAAACCCGACGAACAGAATAAACACCAGGATGAAGATCACCGTCACATTGAGCTCTTTTGCTGCGATCCCAACGAAGAACCAGCCCATGAGGAACGTGTAGAAGCCGAGGATGGATATCAACGTCGATCCACCAGGTAGCCGCTCGGCAATGTCAGGGCGCACAAAGGGGATCACCATGGCGCTCAGTCCAAAGAGCCAGTAGATCTGGAAGAGCAACATGTCGAGGGTACCCAGCGCCGCCCCGACATGAGCGCGATAGAAGAATATAACAACACCGCCAAACGCGATGATCATCGACAGAAAACTGGCATAGGTCGGTGCGCCGCGGCGGTTCACCTTGGAGAAGATCCCCGGCACGGCTCGGTCAAAGCTGAAGGCGAACATCAACCGGTTCGTAGCGGTAAAGAGCATCAGGGCACCGTTCAGGGGCCACAGCATGATCGTAATAGCGACGAGGAAGGCCAGCCAGTCGGCCTTAATGACACTGAGCATGAAGTAGGGAACGGATGGACCGACTGAAGGCACAATAGCAGCCAGTGCATCGGGGTGTTTCTGGGCCAGGAATGTGTACGCAGTCACACCCTTGCCGAAGGCGGCAAAGCAGCTGTAAGACGTGCCGAGGTAGAGAAGGATGATGATGAGGAACCCGCCAACCAGCCCCCAGAAGATGGTGCTAAACCTGGCCCGCATCTCGCCGCCGAGGGCAGCGATCCCCTCTGCCCCACCATAGGCAAAGACGACAGCCAAAAAGGCGGAGATGGTCATCGACCACGAGAATGCTGGGAACTCCCAACCTTTCTCCCCTGCTGTCTGGATGATTTTTTCCATCGCCCCTTCACCGTAGATGGCATCATAGGTGGCCATTCCGCCCTCGGGACCCAGTATCATCATGTAAATTAACATGATAAACAGGACCGCAAACGGTAGCACAACGATAACGCGGGTGACGTTCTTGACCAAGCGGATTCCCCCGAGATTTATCAGCCAGAAGATGAATACCACTGCGAGGGAACTCCAGAGAATGACTCCTGGTGAGAGCTCCGCTCCTATTCGGGCGAACCCCGCTGAACCGACTATGGAGGTCACATAGCAGACCAGGCCGGCGATAAGCCCCATGGCAACATAAAACATCCAGCCACCCAGATAACCCACGGTCGGATGCAGGGTGCGAGCTATCAAGACATAGAGACCACCGGTACGAGGCAAGGCGGTCAGCATGAGACCGATGGTAATAATAAAGGGCAACATAACCAGGCCGACCACCAGGTACGCCAACGGGATACTTGCGCCAGGAAATGAGACGGCTCCCGCAGGGGTAAACAGCAGGATACCGGCGCCGAAGACGATGGCCATGAGGAATATCGCCACGTCTGTTACGCCTAATTCTCGGACCATACCCGACGCTTTCCTGGTAAATACAATCGGTTTACCCATAACTCCTCCTTTCTTTAACTATCGTACTCGACAGTTACCTCTAACCCATTTCCCCCTTTCCTTTTTAAATTAAAGTTTCCCCTGCCCACATCCCAACTTCTGCAATACCGCTGGGGTAGCATACGTTGAAAATAATATACACACATTCAGACTGATGTCAATACAAATATTTCCAAAATGAACCTCTTTTTTTCTCACCCTAGTCACTTACGCAGCATGTCCGGTGTGTTCCCTGTACCGCTGATTCATCTTTCTTGACAAACAAAGTGTAATAATTGCATAATCTTATACAGGGCTTCATGATGAATAACCGGTAGGATCGTAGCATCGATGAAGGGACAGAAGGCTGGCCGCATGCCTTGGGCACCGGTCGTTCATTAGGAGAGACGAAACTGATGGGTTCTCTTACACTCCAGTTCTGGCTCGGGATCGGTGTCGCTGTACTGTGTGGCGGTATCGTTGGGCTCGAGCGTCAGATTCGGGGCAAGCCAGCCGGGATCCGCACCAATATCTTGATCTGTCTTGGTACCAGTATCTTTGTGCAACTCGGCGCCACTTTTGATGGACCGAATGTGGACCCGACACGGGTGCTCGGCCAGGTCGTGACCGGCATCGGGTTTCTCGGGGCCGGTGTCATTATCGCCCGGGAAGGGCTCGTGAAGGGGGTGACCTCAGCCGCCGTCATCTGGGTGCTTGCTGGCATTGGTGCGATGATCGGGTTCGGTCGATTCGCATCGGCAATCGTCCTTGCTGTCGTCACGGTAGTCATTCTCACCGGTTTAGAATTCTTTGAAGATCGCATTCGCTGGCTCCGACGGGGGGAACACGCGCGGGGCGATGAAGTCAAACTACGTGAAGAGTAAACATGACTCGTGGGATAAGGACTGTCAAAGATCTGGAGAGGGTATGCTGAACTCTTGCTGCAGAGAAAGAGAGCGAATAATTAACCGATGACGAGGACGCCATGAGAAAAGAGAGGAGAAGGTTTCGGCGCATCTTCTTCGCCTTTGAGGACGGTATTACATCTATTCTTGCTCCTCCTGGCCTCAATGAGAACCCGTTCACTGCCAGCGTCATGAACTTGGGCGAAGGTGGGGTGGGTTTAGCCATCAGCAGAGATGAGAATCAAAGCATATCTGAGGGGGACCAGTTGATTCTCATCCGGGTCAAGGGAATAAGGGGTTTGGATTTTATGATCAACATTGAAATGGAGATTAAATGGGTTATAGACGACAAGGTCCTCGCGCATATCGCTTTCGGCTGTGAATTCCTCAAAACCCCTCAAGCTATCAGAGAAAAAATCCGAACATTTATTAATCTGTGGGATATGAAGAAACAGTGGTGAAGTCCGAAAAGGTCATACCCACAAGCTGAGAATGTGGAGAGGACCCATGAGGATCCTCATGGGGCATGATGCGATTAACTCATAAAAGGGGGAATAGATGGGTACCGACAATGTGATTTTTCTAGAGGTAATAGAGTGGTTTGATGAGACCGGCCAGGAACTGGTGCACCGGATACCGGAAACGGGCTCGGGTGAGATCAAATTTGGTGCTCAGCTTATCGTCCGAGAGAGCCAGGCGGCTGTTCTGTTTTACAAAGGCAAGGCCGGCGATGCCTTCGGGCCTGGCCGCCACACCCTGACAACGGCCAACCTCCCGGTCCTGACCAAAATCCTTGCCTTGCCCTGGGGCATGACCAGTCCGCTTCGTGCCGAGGTCTATATCACCAATATGAAGGTCTTCACGAACCTCAAATGGGGGACACGTGACCCAGTGGCCTTCAAGGATGCGGAACTCGGGCTGATCCGCCTCCGCGCTCACGGCGTATTCAACATTCAGGTGGTTCAGCCGGTACTCTTTATCAACAGCCTCGTGGGCACCATGGGAAAATACACTACCGAGGAGATAGAAGAATACCTCAAACGGGTCATCGTCTCACGCTTCAATGACCACCTGGGCGAGAACCTAGACAGCCTCTTCAACCTGCCAGGGCGCTATGATGAGCTCTCTGAAGACCTACAGAAACGGCTGCGAGATGATTTCAGCCACTTCGGCCTCGGCTTAGAGCATCTCTACATCACGTCCATAACCCCGCCGACCGAGGTGCAAAAGGCCATTGACGACAAGAGCCGTCTCGGTGTGATTCAGGATCTGGATCGCCTGGTTAAGATGAAGGCGGCCATGGCCATGGAAAAGGCTGCGGAATCGACCGCTGAGGCAGGGTCGGGTATGGGTTTGGGTATGGGCTTGATGATGCCGGCTATGTTTGCCGATGCGCTTCGACCACAGACCAGGGGTGAGACTACCCCTCGTCCTCCATCGGTTACGTGCCCGGATTGCAACAATTCGATTCCTACAGATGCCAGGTTCTGCCCTCACTGTGGACATCAGCAGCTTGTCTTCGGCCAATGCGGCAACTGTGGCAAAAACCTGCCGCCGAACGCCAAATTCTGTCCCCGGTGCGGACATCCGGCTGATACGAAACCGACTCCTCCGATCTGCCCCCACTGTAAGGCCGAGAACCTGCCCGGCTCCCTTTTCTGTAATCAGTGTGGGGAAAAGTTAAGGTGACATGGAGCTCACCGTTGAGCACGAGTGCCCCCAATGTGGGGCACCCATTGAGCTTGACGAGACTGCTCGTCTGATCCGCTGTCCTTATTGCAATGTGAAGAACTTCCTCTTTGTCCGTGATTATCTCCGTCTTCTCCTGCCCCATAAGGCGCCCGGTAAGGATATCATCTACGCACCCTATATGCGATTTAAGGGCGCAGCCTATCTCTGCAGGGGCACATCCATCAGCTACCGCATTGTGGATATTACCCACCAGGGAACACCTCTCACTCAGCTACCCGTATCGCTGGGTATCAGGCCCCAGGCCATGAAGATGAGGTTCGTCACGCCGGACGTGAATGGTACCTTTCTGAAGTACTCCCTCAGGCCTGCTGACGTGCTGGCTCAGGTAGCAGGGCATACGTCCCTCTTCGGTTTCGGCAAGCTCTTGCACCGGGCCTATATCGGAGAGGCCTTCAGCTTCATCTACCTACCTCTGTTCGTACAAGAGTGCAGGGTCTTTGATGCCGTGATAAACAGACCTATCGGCACTTCACTTCAGGGCAAAGACATCTTCAGACCGTTCAGAGACGGAGATGACAGGTGGCGGATCACCTTTCTGGCCACCTTATGCCCGCGGTGCGGCTGGAACTTGGATGGTGAACCGGACAGCGTGGTCCTGACCTGCAGCAACTGCGACACGGCCTGGGAGGCTTCAGAGGGAACGTTTGCCCAGGTGGGGCTCAGGGCCGTGCCGGGTCAGGATAAGAGTGCCGTCTATCTACCCTTTTGGAGGATAACCGCACGGGAGGAGGTGCTGCAGATCAATTCCTACGCCGATTTCATCCGTGTCACCGGGCAGCCTTTAGTGGTGCAGAGACAGTGGGAGAACCAGGACATGTCCTTCTGGGTCCCGGCCTTTAAGATCAGGCCCAAGGTCTTTTTGCGCCTGGCCAGACAGATGACTATCACGCAGAGAGACTTCGTGGTGAAGGAGAAGGAAGATGTTCCCCCAAAAAACGTATACCCGATCACGCTACCCAAGAACGAGGCCACCCAGGGGATGAAGGTCATCTTGGCCAGTTCTGCCGTGACCAAGAGGAAGATCTTCCCCCTGCTCCCTCACGTAAACTTTGCCATTGAGGAATCCACCCTGGTCTATGTCCCCTTCCGTGACACAGGTCACGAGATGATCCAGGAGCGGGTGGGGATCAGTATCAACAAAAATGCCCTGAAGTTCGGACGCTACCTCTGAAAATATCAGAGAGATACATGATCTGGCAGCGCTCCACCTGCAGCTGTTAGCGGCGTGATGGAGTGGCTGCGAGCGGATACATCATTCAAACCCACGTGTCAAGAGAGGTGACGGCCTATTTTTATTTTATTGACAACCTCTTATTTATCTGCTATGGTTGCCTGGATTTTGACATGAGGAGATTTCCAGTAAGGCAGAGGGATAAACGAGGTCGGACGAGGGCAGGTTACCTTTGATGTTCTGAGGGATTCCTTGTGTCAAAGAGGGGGTTGCGGTGGAAGAGCCCCCAGAGGTTTTATCTTTTTATTTTTATTTGAAGGAGGAGTAGGAAGGATGGCAAAGGGACGAGTAAAGTGGTTTAATGATAAGAAGGGGTATGGCTTCATCGAGAGAGAAGACGGAGACGATGTCTTTGTTCACTACACAGCCATTGAGGGGGAGGGATTCAAGACTCTCTACGAAGGACAAGAGGTAGAATTCGAGATCACGGATGGCCCCAAAGGACCACAGGCCTCCAAGGTATCTCTCGTCTGACACCTCTTACGGCCCTTTCTGGGGGACCCTCTATGAGGGTCCCCTTTTTTGTGTGCGGATTATTGAGCTTACTCATTGTCCATAAAGCCTTCGTCCCCCATGAACAATGAAAATGTTTTATTTTTTTCTACGCAAAAATGAGGGAAGTCCCTTCGTGACGCAAAAACTATACGCTTCTAATGTTGGTGACATCGAGTTTATCGAGGATGATCACCCCTGCCCTCCCCATCTCTTCCAAGGCATTCTTTGAGGAATCCGGCGCTACCCCCCGGCACAGTTCCTCAATGAGGATCACCTTAAAACCTGCTCCAACGGCATCGAGGGCGGTAGCCCGCACGCAGTAGTCAGTAGCAATCCCGTAGAGTACGATCGTTTCAATCCCATTTCGCCTGAGGATTGATTCCATCTCCGTTTTGTGTCCCCCGTCATCCTGAAAGGCAGAGTAGCTGTCGAACCGTTTATCTCGCCCCTTCTGGACGATGGCTAAAAAAAGATTGTTGTCCACGAGAATCCTGGTGTTTTCGGTCCCTTGGACACAGTGCGGTGGCCAGAGGACCTGGGTGCGGCCATCGATCTCGATGGTCTCGAGGGGTTTCTTGCCGGGGTGGTTGGTGTAAAAGGAGATATGATCTCCAGGATGCCAGTCCTGGGTACCGAAGATGAGAAAGCCTTCGGTCTGCAAAGATCTGGTGGCGTCACCCACCTTTCTAACGAAGGCCTCGTCTGTGCCGGGCACAGCCAGAGAGCCCTCTTTCCATTCGGTGAAATCACCCTGGACGTCCACGACGATAACACCTCTCTTCCCTCCCACTTTGATACCTCCTTTACTGTAAAGACTTTATTGCCTACAAGTTTGGTCCGAATTATCAGGTTATCATAAGGTCTTCCTACGAGCAAGCTCCTTGAGTTTAAATTGAGATTGGATGCCACGTGTAATATATTTATCCTTGATAGTGTGAACCAAGGAGAAGACCGAAGGCATTGGGTCTGGCTTGTTATCTGCCGATAGTTGATCGGGAACCCGAAATCTCTATTGCCAGCATATGACCGTCATGATACAATTTACCATAATATGCCTCGCATCCTCAATTTTTCCCGTGGTACTATTCATGTCGGGCAATTGGCCACCACCTGAAATCATCGCCTTTGTACATCGCGCGCTCGAAGAAGATATCGGCCCAGGGGATGTAACGACCAACAGTATCGTACTGCCCGAAGCTACCATGAGCGGGCGGATCATTGCTAAGCAAGCTGGTATTGTGGCCGGGCTGGATGTAGCACATGTTGTCTTTACGCTACGTGTGGGGCGCGAGCGCGTGAGTTTTTCGGCTCATGTTGCTGAAGGTGCGCGGGTTGAAAACCGTCAAATTCTGGCTGTGGTGTCCGGTCCGGCGCGCTCACTACTGACAGCCGAACGCACGGCACTAAACTTTTTGGGCCGTATGTCCGGTATTGCCACGCTGACGCGCCAGTTTGTGGATACGGTCGCTGGCACGCATGCCGTGATCCTCGACACGCGCAAGACCGCACCCGGCTTGCGCGCCATAGACAAACTGGCCGTATTGCGCGGGGGTGGGCAGAA
>CAYQOD010000081.1:0-8124 GCA_964419065.1 uncultured Thermodesulfobacteriota bacterium
TCTGGTCCCTGGGCTGGAGACCAACACCATCCCTCAGATCAGCGCCCTTCCAGGGGTTCAGGAAACAGACCTGGTCTTCGGCCGTTGGGATGTGGTGGTGCAGGTAGAGGCCAAGAATATACCTGACCTCACGAGAATGGTCATCAATCAGATCCGGGGACTGCAGGGGGTTCAGGCCACAGAGACCCTGATCGGCGGGTTAATCTAGGATCAATGCGATGAGTGGAGGAAAGAGATCCCTTTCCGATATAGAGAAGGGGGGGAAACAATTGATCATGGTGGGAGGGAAGGGCGGGGTGGGGAAGACTACCTGCGCGGCGGCCATCGCCCTCCGTATGGCCGATGCCGAAAGGAAGACCCTGATCCTCTCCAGTGATCCCACACCATCCCTCTCGGACATCTTTGAGATATCCCTTGGAGTTCGAGAAACACCCATCCCTCATGTGCACAATCTCACTGCCTTGGAGATCTCTCCTGAGGTTGTCCTGCGCAGGTGGAAAGAGCGTTTTGGCCCAGAGATCTACGAGGTAGTATCTTCCTTTGCCGATCTCGATTATGACTTCGTCCTCGACTACGTGGGTGGGGCACCGGGGATCGAAGAAGAGTATATGCTCTCTTACATCATGGACCTGGCACGAGAGGGAAAATACGATCTGGTGGTATGGGATACCGCCCCGGCAGGGCACACCCTCCGACTGCTTCACCTTCCCGATCTCTTTCTGCGACACCTGGAGGGGGCGACTAAATTCTATCTCAATCTCTACAGCTACCTGGAGCAGGCAAAGGAAGCGGTAAGGCTGCAGAGGGGAAAGCGATCCCTTCTGGAGATCATCTCGGGATGGCAGACCCTCTCAGGTGAAATCGCCGACTTCATCAGGGATGGAGACTCCACCGAATACATCGTGGTCACCATCCCTGAGGCATTGGGGGTCAAGCAGACAGAGCGCATCATCCAGGACTTCGATGCCCACGGGCTGCCGGTGCACTACCTGATCATCAACCACGTCATCGAAAAGGCTGACTGCACCTTTCATCGGATGAGAAAGGAGATGCAGTCCCACTATATTAAACTCCTCTTTGAAGAGTATAGGGAACGTCTCCACCTGATCCCCCTGCCCCTTTCCCCTCATGAGATACGGGGGGTCGAAAGGATAAGAGAGGTATCTCAGCTCCTCTTTAAATAAATGTGACCCTTAAAACTGGCCTAAGGGAAAGGTATTCCCGGGGGTCATGGGTGATGGGGCCGTTATGGGAAATGATGTTCTTGCTCGCCCCCTCTCTCTATGCCGCCCTTTTCATCCTTGATCCGAAAACCCTCCATGAGTATCTCGGCAAGCTGTGCACCTATGCTCTTCTTTTTGACCTTACATATATATTGTATCTCTATTTCAGCATTCTCCCAGGTTACGATATCCAGGGCTGCTGCCTCACCCTTCAAGACCCCGACCTCAGCATCCATTAACTCTCCCTTGGCGAAGTAGAGACAGCCGACCCTCCCGCGGGACTTTACCGCGATGGTACAGGTCTTTTTATCCATCTCTATCAACTGCAGAAAAGAAACCAGGGAAATACCACGGATGTGGTCTTGAGAAAAGCTGCTCGCCAAGGCATCAAATATGTTGTCCGCCAGAACGTTGAAGTCCAGGGGCTTCTCGAGGTATCTGGTAATGGACAGATTCTTTAACCACCTCTCTGTCTCCGGGGTGCCATAGGCGGTCATCACGATAACAGGTATATCTGGACAATTCCTGCTCATGTAGGCCAAAAGCTCAAAACCGTCCATCACGGGCATTTTTAGGTCCGTCACGATGAGATCTACCTTGGTGGTATTCAGGACCTTCACGGCCTCCTTGCCATTTAAGGCGGTCAGAACATTGAAGTCATCATAGTAGGCGCTGAGTCCATCGGAGAGGCTCAAGAGAAAGGGTTCTTCGTCATCGACGACCAAAATATTCTTCACGTCAGGATTGAGTTCCTTCAATATGGGGGCAATCTCTTCGGAGACCCTGTCTATATCAGAAAAGATCAAGCCGAGCCTGGCCCTTCTACTGGCCAGAGTGGTGAGTACACCCATGCCACCGATATTGGTGAACACGATATACCCCTCTTCACCCTTAATAAATATTTTATCGATACTCCCACGCCGTAACTGCTGAGCAGTATCCTCACCCAGTGAGAATAAGGCCGAGGCCGTCTCTTTAATCTTATCCCCTCCTAAACCCTCGGGAAGAACAGCCGTCAGTATAGAACCATCACTGACCATCAAGGCCGATCCCTCTACATCAGGGGTGGTCATCTGTAAGTCCTTTAAAATCCTCTTTACATTCTCCACGTGCTACCCTCCCCTTTCCCACATGATCATCACTCTATTACCTGGGAAAGGATCAGGCCTATCTCACTGATGGCCCGATTGATCAGCCTCCTATAGCTCTTTCCGGCCGGCACCAAGACGACCAAAACAAACTTATGCCCTCTGACGGAGAAATAACGCCCCACCAGCCTGGTCTTCTCATGAGTATCTATAAAGGATACCTCATCCACCCTGGATAACATCCGCTGCGACTCTGCCCTCTGGATGACCATCTGTAACAAGGTGGAGACGGCGGTAATCGTATTGATGTCGTAGTCGTCATTAGAATCTACCTCTGCCAGAGACAAACCCTCCTCATCGGCAATGACAGAGGCGAAAAACCCCCCCTCCTCATTGATCCGCCCCAGAACCTCTGCGAGGCCACCTTGTAAATCGCCCTTCCCCATCGATGTATCAGCCATTGTACCCCTCCTACCATATGCGCAAAGTTTAACGTTGAAGGTCCAATGAAGCATATGGATGCAAAGACGTTACCCTGGGCCTTCACGATGAGTCTCTATAAGACGTCAATAATATCTTTGACGGTTCTCCTCATCTCTAAAAAGACCATGCCCAGTTTGGCCTCATTCGTGGCGAGGGCCGTCAAGAAAAGTTCCTCCCCTGAATGAATCATTAACAGATACCCCTCATCCCCCTTCAGGTAGACCTCTTCCAGGTCGCCCTTCATCAGGTCCCTCGCCGCCTTCTTGCTGCGGGAGAGCAGGGCTGAGGGCATGGCGGCCAGGCTGTCCACATCTACCTCCGTCTGAAGTACATAGGCCATGACGAAACCGTCCACCGTCACGAGGGCGGTGGCCTGCACACGGTCGTCCCTGCTCATAAATTCTTGTAGGATCACGGTCAACCTTTCTTGGGTACTACCCTTCCATCTCCTCTGTATGCCAAACATTTACATCTCTCTCCCGATCTTATCCACCACACGGTTGATGACCGCCTTCAGTGTATCAAAGACGCCGGTCCCTTGACTGGCCACTGATTCGAAGAAAGGCACATCGGTGTACCCGAGTTGCTGCTGTATTACCGGTACAGGTGCGATGTCCGGCAGGTCGCGCTTGTTGCACTGCAGCACGAGCGGGACGGTGCGGGGATCGTGTCCCAACGTACGCAGGTTCTCCTCCATGTTGTTCATCGTCTCGATGTTACCCTCCATCTGATGCCACTGTGAATCGGCGACGAAGACCACCCCATCGGCCCCTTGCAGTACCAGTTTCCGGCTCTCGATGTAGTAGACCTGTCCTGGCACCGTGTAGAGGTTGAAGCGCGGCTTCAGGCCGGCGATCTGCCCCAGTTCAAGTCGCAGGAAGTCAAAGTAGATGGTGCGATCCTCCCGTGTTTTGAGCGTGATCATCTCACTGCACATCTGGTGATTCATTTTGGCGTGAATGTACTGTAGATTGGTCGTCTTACCACTGAGCGCCGGGCCGTAATAGACGATCTTCAGATTGATCTCGCGCAACTTCTTGTTGATAAACACCGCTCACTCCTCGGGTTGTCTCTCACCAAAGGCGCTTTCTAATTCGTTGGCCAGTGCATCACCGAAGCCGGCATCGATGACCTCGCCGGGTTGCGCCTGGAGCGTTTCAAACTCTTCACCGAGGGGGAGCAGTTTCTTGGTCGCCTGCGTGGTATAGAGGCGTACCAGACCAATCGGCACGGTCGGGTTAAAGACCACGACCAGCAGGAAGCTGTCCCCTACATTGGAGAGGTAGACATTCTGCCGTTCCCCTTCGTGGAAGAGGAGTTTGAAACGCTTCTTCTCACCTACCATCTTGGCCATCTCCGCTGTGGCCGCCATGTCGCTGGCCGCCAGTGCGGAGAAATACGTCGCTTCAACTTTAAGATGGCCCAAGGTCCCATATTGGCTGATCAACTGGCCGCTGATGTCGGCCAAGAGGACACAATCTGCCTGGGTCTTGCCGTGCAACTGGGCCAAGACATATTCGATCCTATCCGCCATCTCTGGTGGAAGGAGAGAGATAGTGGTCATTCTTTAGCACCTCCTTTCGCCAGCAGCAAAGTAGCAGGAGGGAGAGGGGCAGGCAGATACTAGCCCCTGCTGCCTGCCCGAGTCCTTCGTGGGGTAGAGGGGGCATCGACTCGGAATTCGCTACGTCCCCGTCCGCCTGACCTGCAACCTCTCGATGGCTGCCTTGAGGCTGGCCCTCATACGGTCGACGGATTTGGCCAGGGCACCGATCTCGTCGCGAGAGTCCACCGCGATCTCCACGTCGAGATCACCCCGGCTGATGCTCTCTGCGGCACCGCTGAGATGAAGCACTGGTCGGACGATCCCCCGAGCCAGATAGAGGGCCAGACCAACGGCAGCGACAGCCACGATGAGGGCCACGATGATGCTCAGGGTTATGGAGAAGGTCCACGCGTCATGCATGGTCTTCCTCATAGCGACAAGACCTCCTATAGGGGCAAAGGCCGTCTCCGGCTTCTGCTTCACCACGGCCCCCCAGTTAAAACCAGTAAACCCGGTGATATCGGCATAAAGTTCGCTGCCAGCGCTGTGACAATAACCAACTGCTTCTTCTTGTGTGATGATGAACCCGAAGGGGTCATCTCCTGTTGCACTAAGGGAACGTTTGGCAGGCTCATAGCCTTTTTTCAACAGGTTATGCTCCTTGTTCATGATCACCTTGGGGTCATGACCGACGGAGGTATCCGCCAGGAGAAGCCCGTCAGACATGAAGACCTGCACCACACTGTCCTTGATCTCCGACGCGACTTCAGAAGCAACGGTCTGCACAGCGCCGATATCCAAGACGGCCTTCATCACCCCCAGGGGCCTTCCGGTGACCGGGTCGTCAATACGGGGTGAGATAGCGATAGAGTAGACCCTGGCCGATTCATCGTAGAGTACGTCTCCCACGTGGATCCCCTTTTCCCAGGCAATATCCCACCAATCCTCACCCTTCTGCACAAAGTCCGAGGTGAGACCAGTGAGTGCCACGTTATAGCCGTGAGCATCGGTGAAGAAGATCTCCTTGAAGACACCCGACTTCTTCATCTGATCTATGATGTACCGAGTGGCTGCTGGGCTGGCGTTCAAGGTCCTGGTCTTCTCCATCCGTTTTTCCACCTCATCGATCCCGAGGCCCACCAGGCCCATCTTTTTGGCCATCGTTGCACCCTTGGCCGCAGCCTCGACGACAATCGGAGCAGAGGCCCACAACAACGCCTCCCTCATGCGCCAGTGAAGTTCCGTCTCGATATCCTCCATGACCTCCTCGGCGGAAGCGGCAAGGGTGTGACCCACCACCTCGGTCTCCATGGCTTTCCTGGAACCCTCGATACTCCGGTCAAATTTGGTCGTGAGTTGAAGCATGACGATAAACGTGGCGACTCCTACGATGATGACGGGAATCACCCCTACCGCAAGCATCTGCAGGGAGATCTTTCCCCGCAGGCTCTGCATGAAACCTTTAAACTTTTCCCTATCCATAACTGTTCCTCCTTACTTATTGGATTCAAAGATCTGGAGATGATATCTCCACCGTCTGCCCTGGCGGACGTGCATACGCACCATTTCTTATCTTCGCCCCTGATCCTTCGCCCTATTTCCTCCTTTCGGCCTTTGTTCTAAAGGCTCCTCAGCATCTCCAGCATGATCTGCTGGAAACGCGACCGTTTCTCTTCCTCGCCGATTTCGGCGCTGACCCGTTCAACCAGCTCAGCCACCTTGTCATGGGGAAAGGACTCGCGGGACTCGCTCAGGGCGGCGACCACCTCATCAATAATCACCGGCCCCAGCGGTCCCATCAGTTCGACGAACTCGCCGCTGAGCCGCTCGAAGAAGGCGCCGTTGATGGTGGGCTTGGGTGCTGCCTTCGGCCTCTCCCCCACCTCTAGCAGGGCATTCTTGGCAAAGCCATAGAGCACCTTGGCCACCGAGAACTCATCACGGCCCAAGGCCTCAGCGATCTCGGCAACACTCTGTGCCCCATTCACTTGGGCCAAAATGTGCCACTCCTCGGGCTGCAGGTTGATTGCGCCGACTGTGCCGGTGGACGAAAGTCTGAAGACGACGTCGGTCGAGGGGATCACCTTCTTTATCTCCTTCCACTCCTCAGTCTGCTCGATCCCCTCCCGAAGCAGCTTCTCAGTCTCCTTCGTCACCGACTTCTCAGGGGGTTCAACATCGGACACGAAGTTGAAATCCCCCTGGAGCCACCCCATCAGGGTGTAGATGGCCGCTTCGCCCATCTGCGCCCCAGTCACCGCGTGGACTAACGTGCCATCCCGCAAGTAGACCTCGCCGGTTTTGGCGCCACTCCTCAGGTCGAGCCGACCGGTCCTGAGGCTCGAACTGAGCATATTCAGGATGTCCAACAACGGTAGTGTGCGTAGATTGCCACTCAGTACTTCGTCAGGCATTGTCTACCTCCTTTCTTCTAGTGGTTTCTTCACATCGCTTCTCATACGTGCAGTTCAGGACCTTCCATCTTCGTCTCTTGATGTCACTTCCTTTTCCGAGGGTCTTGGTATCCTACTGACTCTGTATCTCTCTGCTCCCCTTCATGCGGGCTATCACAACGTTTAAGGTCAACCTGAGCATGGCACTCTCTACATGAGGTTCACATAGGACGACGAGTACAGCGTTTGCCAGGTCGCGGATCACCAGACGCCCCCTTTCATACATGAAGTCCAGCTCGCTCATCACCTCTCCAGTCGTTTTCAGGGTTTCCATGACCAGCTTCACCTCTCGACCGATCTTGTTGACCGTAACCATATCGAGGTCTGCTGGCATAGCGCTGACGATCACCTCATCCCGGTTGCCCCAGATGAAAGAACCTCGTACACCTGCCACTTCATTGATCGCCGCCAGACCCTCTTTCATCCCCTCTCCTCCCTAGGCCAGGTACTCAGGCATGGCCGCTTCCAGGGAGAACTTCTCAATGGTTTCGACGTACTTCTCTTTCATCGCCTGCAGTTCAGTCCTAACCTCGGCCGCCAGATCCGCTTCAGGCATTTTGGCTGCCAGATTACCGATGGTCGCACTCAAGCACTCGCCTAAGCCCTTACTGAAGTCCTTCACCGATTCCCCCTGAAAATCGATGGTACCTTTCTTGTATTCAAACTCCTTAGCGAAGGGATCCAAGAAAGGATAATCATGGGCCTTCTCTATTAAGGTATCCTTGAACGCATTCACGAAGTGTCCTGTGCTGGACAGCCTATCGACGACCCTTTCCACGGTGGCGATGATCTCCTGCCAAACCTCCAGCAACTGAGGTAGCTCAAAACCTGCCATGATCTCCGTGCTCTCAGCAAAGATCTTCTTGGCATCGGCCTTATAGACATTAAAGCTCGCCCCCATCTTGGAAGAGGTCTCAATCATTTGGGGCAGGACTTGAGACCCAGAGACCACATCACCGTTGGTGGAAAAAATAGATTCGATGGGGTCTCCGGTTTGGATGAAGATGATCCCGCTTCCCTTCCCATCTTTCATCTCCACTTCGATGTAGCCGGTGTGGTCCTCGCCCTGTAGCTTGGCGACTAACTTGTCCAGGCCGGTCAAGTCAGTGGTCAGGTTCTCGTAGATTACCGCACTCTTCACCACACTAGCCAGCATGGTTACCATCTCCGCGGAGAGACGGTAGACACTGATGGCGCCATCCCTCTCCTTGGCATGGCGCGTGATGCTGTTTACTGCCTTTTGACTGGTGGCCCTCTTCCCCTCGGCCTCCTCGACAGCGTTGACAACGTTGCCGCCGTCCAAGAATAGGATGCCCTCATAATCCAAGAAA
>CAYQOD010000082.1:0-8108 GCA_964419065.1 uncultured Thermodesulfobacteriota bacterium
CATACGAGATCGTGATGTGACTGGAGTTCAGACGTGTGCTCTTCCGATCTCCTCGAGGTAAGGCCCCGGAGGATATCACGGCGGGGAGGTACACCCTCCAGGGTGAACAGCCGATCAATACCGATGGTGGCTTGAAGTGTTTCGGTCATCCCCTCTCTGCCAGCGGCCTGCGGATGATCTATGAAGTCTACAAGCAATTGCAGGGCACGGTCGATAACCCTGAAAGGCAGCTGAAGAATCCTAAGCTCGGTCTCATTCACAACGTAGGGGGCAATGTCGGTATTCACGTCAGTGCGGTGTCGATCTTTGGGCTGCCCGGATAGGATCTCAGAAAACTCTGAGGATATTCTGTGGGAACTGATGAGAGTTCGCAATGGAGGTGTCATCGTACGAGGATAGCGAGGTTGCTGTATCATTAATATGCAGGGAACCAGAAATCCCTCTCGGCCAACCTACGTGTCCCTGTCAAAGGAAGCATCCAAAAAGCAACTCCCCGCAAATATCTGGAAAAAGTGTTTTGTATGAGCAAAAAGAAGGAATATGAAGTCTACTTAATACGGGTGGATGCTGATCACTGCACGGGGTGTGAAGAGTGCATAGTTTTCTGCCCGGTCGATGTCTTTGAGATGCAAGACGGCATATCGGTTCCGGTAAGGCCCCAGAACTGCTTAGGGTGTGAAACGTGTGAAGCAGTGTGTGAATCTGGTGCCATCATTGTAACCGAGATTTAAGGGTTCGACAAACTCGATCATGGAGAGGAATGAACAGATGTCTGATGCAATTCTCATCATCGGCGGCGGCGTTGCAGGGATCCACGCGGCCTTAAACGCCGCTGACTACGGCTGCAAGGTATACCTCACTGACGATACAGCCAGCATCGGGGGGATGATGGCAAGGCTCGATAAGACATTCCCCACCAACGACTGCTCCATATGCATCGAGGCCCCGCGGATGTACGAGGTCGACAATCACCCCAACATCGAAGTCCTCACGAATACTGAGATCCGCAGGGTCAACAAGAACAACGGCACGTTCACGGTTCGATTGTTGAAACGGGCCAAATACATTGATGAAGAGAAGTGCACCGGTTGCGGGGCGTGTGTAGAGGCGTGTCCTGTCAGCGTCCCCCATGAACTCGATGGAAAGGTCGGGGGAGTGAGAAAACTAATCTACATGGCCTTCCCGCAGGCCGTACCCAACGCCTCGGTTATCGATCCCCAGTGCCGCTTTGGGAAGATGCGTGAGAAGGGTGCCTGCGTCGGGGAGTGCGTGGTAGATTGCAGCCAGTGTCGCGAGTGCCCCATCGCCCTCTGTGTTATCGCATGCCGGAAGGAGGGCAAGGATGCTGTACTCCTCTGGCAAGCCGATAAGCAAATGGATGTCGAGGTCAAGGGCATCATCGTAGCCACCGGCATTCAGCCTGCAGGACCTGCGACGGGAGAGTACGGCTACGGAGTCTATGACAACGTGATCACCAACGTCCAGTTTGAACGATTGATGAACGCGGGTGGCCCCACCGGGGGACATATTATCAGGCCCTCGGATCAAAAGCACGCCACAAAGATCGGTTGGATCCAATGCGTCGGCCGTGGGCTGAAAGAGGGCCTGCCGTACTGCTCAAAGGTCTGCTGCATGATCGCCGCCAAACAGACGATCATCACCAAAGAGCATGGGCGCTCCGTGGAGACGGTCATCTTCCATAATGACCTGAAGGCCTACGGTAAGGGCTTCTGGGCATTCTATCAAAAGGCCCTTGAAAGCGGCGTTCGATACGTCAGGGCCAGGCCGTTCGACGTGTTTGAAGATCCCGAAACCAAGAACCTGACCGTCAGGTATGAAGACCTGAATACGGGTGAAATCCAGGAAGAAGAGGTGGAGCTTCTTGTCCTCTCTCTGGGGTTTGTCCCCAGTGACCGGAACAAGCGATTGGCACGGGTCTTGGGAATCGAATTGGACGAACACGGCTTCTTTAAGGAGAAAGATCCCCTCCTGGCACCGTTGGAGTCCACCATCGAAGGAATCTATCTCTGTGGTGGTGCCACCGGTCCCATCGATATCTCCGAATCGGTCATCCAGGCGTCGGCAGCGAGCCTGAGGGCGGTATCACGAAAGAACGAGAGGTAATCCACATGAGTGACGATATCAGGGTCGGCGTATTCATCTGTAACTGCGGTTCAAACATCGGCGGGTTCGTCAATGTGCCGGCAGTGGTGGAATATGCCCGGGGCCTCAAGGATGTCGTCTTTGCCGATGAGGGCAAGTGGTCATGTTCCGTCGATGCCCTGGTCCAGTTGCAGGCTGTCATCCGAGAGCACCATCTCAATAGAATTGTGGTTGCAGCGTGTACGCCGAGGACCCACGAGCCGCTCTTTAAACGGACTGTAAAAGAGGCGGGGTTGAATCCATACCTCCTCGAATTTGTGAGCATCAGGGAACAGGTCTCCTGGGTTCATATGGATGATCCCCAGGCAGCTACCGAGAAGGCCAAGGACCTGGTCAGGATGGGTATTGCCAAGGCGAGGCTCCTCGAAGAGGGAGAGGAGATCCGTCTTCCCGTCAAGACCGACTCCCTGGTCATCGGCGGTGGTATCGCCGGCATGACCGCTGCCCTGAGCATGGCCGATCAGGGTTTTAACGTGACCATCGTCGAGCGGGAGGCCCAGCTCGGTGGACTCCTTAATAAGATCTGGCATATATGGAACAACGGGGCCGAGTTTGCTGCACAAGAGCTGGTGAAGGCGCGGGCGGAACACGTTTTGAACCACCCCCATATCAAGGTCTATGCCAATGCAACGATAGAAACCATTGAGGGGTATATCGGAAACTACAAGGTCACCGTCGAATCCGATGGGTCCACCGATACCTTTGATGCCTCCACAGTTATCGTGGCGACCGGCATGCAGGAGATAGCGCCTGTCGGCCAGTACGGCTACGGGGACGATCCTCGTGTGGTAACGCAGCTTCAGCTCGAGGGGATGCTGAAAAACAACGAGCTGACGGATGTAAGGGATGTGGTGGTAATTAACTGTGTCAATTCAATGAATGAGGCCCGCGGCTGTTGCACTATCGGATGTGGTATCTCGGTCAAAAACGCGGTGGCATTAAAAAGGCTGAATGAGGAGAGCAACGTCCATATCCTCTACCGGGAACTCTGCATGGTCAAAGACGAGCGGAGTCACGTCGAAAAGGCCAAACGGGCGGGCGTCAAATTCATACGGTTTCCTGATAACCGGTATCCCGAGGTATCAAATAATAACGGAAGGTTGGCGGTGAAGGTCTACGATTTCCTCCTGGGAAGGGAGTTAACCATACCGTCTGATCTTTTGGTGTTGACCACCGCCTTTGAGGGGGACAGCAGTATGGAGCAGATCAAAGGGCAGTTGAAGGTATCCGTCAATGCCGAGGGGTTTTTCCAGGAGGCCCATATCAAGCTGGGACCGCTCGACTTTCCTGTGGATGGCGTCTTCCTCTGCGGCGGCGCCCGATCGCCGAAGAATGTACGGGATGCCAGTGAAGAGGCCATCGGGGCCGCCATGAGGGCCTCCATCCCCATGAAGCGGGGGTACATCGAGGCGGAAGGGATCGTGGCCGACGTTTTTAACCTGGAGGCCTGTACGGGCTGTGGGCTGTGTGCCAAGAATTGCCCGTACAGTGCCATACTGCTCGAGGATGAAAAACCCACCATAATCAAGGCCCTCTGTAAAGGCTGCGGCCTGTGTGCGGCGGACTGCCCGAGCGATGCGATCACGATTATTCACTACTCAGATGAGCAGATCCTCGCCCAGGTGGAAGCGGCCCTGGAAAAAGAACCCGAGAAAACCATCGTCGGCTTTGTCTGCCACTGGTGCTGTCTCGGCGGGGTGGATATGGCCGGTGTGAGCAGGCTTCAGTACCCTCCCAATGGACGGTTGATCCGCGTGATGTGTTCGGCACGGGTGGCCTCCAAGTTCGTGCTCCGTGCCTTTGAGCTCGGTGCCGCCGGGGTGTTAGTTGGGGGATGTGAATTCCCGACCTGTCACTACATCGTGGGCAACTATAAGGCCGAAAAACGCATGGAGCGCGTCAAAAAGACGCTCGCTAAAAATGGTTTTGATCCCGAACAATTGCGGGTTCTATGGTGTTCGGCAGCCGATGGGCCCAAGTTCGCCACTACCATGAGAGAGATGACGAAACAACTGAATCTGGGGTGAAGCCGTGGAGTTAGCGAGGCAAGAGATTGCGAGAGACACGATCGTACTGGGAGACAAGGTCTATGATATAGCGCTGTTTAGGGCCTGTGAACAGTGCGGGAGATGCAGTTCTGCCTGTCCGCTTACGGGTATCGACGGCTTCAATATTCGTCGCATTTTACGACATATCGAGCTCGATCTGATCGATGAGATCGTCGACTCTCCCCTGCCCTGGTCGTGCACTGCATGTGGCAGGTGCGAAGACGCCTGTCCGAACGGCATCGAGCTTTTGGATATCATCCGGTTTTTGCGGCAGCAGTCACCGCCTCAGTGGATCCCGGAAGGTACCCCCTGTGTGCTCGCCTGCCCGGTGACGATCAACATACCAGGCTACGTGAGGCTCATCGCCGAGGGCAAGAAGAATGAAGCCTATGCCCTGATCCGGGAAAAGGTCCCCTTCCCCGGCATCCTGGGCCGCGTCTGCACCCATCCCTGCGAAGAGACTTGCAGGCGCAGGGACGTCTTCCATCAGCCCATCGCCATCTGCGCCCTCAAGCGCTATGTGGCGGATATAGCAGACAACATACCAGCACACATCTCACAGGTACAAAAGGATACCGGCCACAAGGTTGCTATTATTGGATCCGGCCCTGCCGGCCTGACCGCCGCCTTCTACCTCAGAAAGAAGGGGCACCAGGTCACCATCTTTGAAGCGCAATCCGAGCCGGGGGGCATGATGCGTTATGGCATCCCGGCATACCGTCTACCCCAGGAGGTGGTGCAGAAAGAGATCAGGCAGATCCTGGCCCTGGGGATCGAGGTAAAGACCGAACAGAAATTGGGCAGCGATTTCGACCTCGATCAGTTGAAAAACGATGGGTACGAGGCCGTCTTTATCGCCGTCGGTGCCCAGGCAAGCCGAAGGATCGAGCTCGAAGGGGCCGATCTCGACGGTGTCCTCTGGGGCGTCGATTTCCTGCGCGCTGTTCGTGAAGGGACAGAAATAGCAATGAAAGACCATGTGGCGGTCATCGGGGGGGGCAACGTGGCAGTGGATGTGGCCCTCACCGCCCTGCGCCTCGGCGCCAAAGAGGTGACCATGGCGTGCCTGGAGGGCCGCGACGAGATGCCCGCCCACGCGTGGGAGATCGAACAGGCGCTGGAAGAAGGGGTCAAGCTGATGCCCTCCTGGGGCCCTTCCAAGATCATCGGGACAAACGGAAAGGTCTCTGCTATAGAGCTGGTTCGGTGTACCTCGGTCTTTGACGCGGCGGGTAACTTCTTCCCCACCTTTGATCCTGCCACCACGACGACGGTTGATACCGATCAGGTGATCCTCGCCATAGGCCAGGCCCCTGATCTCACCTTTGCTGCGGCTGAAAAGCAATTGCAGGTTGAGAGGGGACTCATAGTGGTGAATAAGGCCACGCAGGAATCTACCGTGCCCGGCGTGCTGGCCGGAGGTGACGTGGTCAACAGCCCTGCCACCATTATCGAGGCCATCGCCGCTGGGAGAACAGCCGCCTGCACCATCGACAAACTGCTGGGAGGAAGCGGCGATATCGACGAGACCTTCGTGACGATGCCGCCTGCGGAACCGGCAACAGGGCGCAGGGAAAAGGGGTTTGCAGATCTCAAGCGTGAGGAAGTGCCGAAGGTGCCTATTTCCGAACGGCGCGCCGGATTTGCCGAGGTGGACCGCTGCCTTGATGACGATCAGGCCATCAGGGAGGCTCAACGGTGCCTCGGCTGCGATCTGGAGCTCGCCGTCAACCAGAAACATACCGGATAAAGCCGGAGCGGAGTCCACGAGTCAAAAACAAGGTCCTGCGCATTTTTGCAGGGCCTTTACCTGTGCAACCCCCCTGCCCTTCTGAAATCATCAAAGGACCGGGGCTATGGAAAGAGATAAGAAATTTAATTACAATTTCCCATATTCACTGGTATAATATAAGTAGAAAATGTAACATGCTATAATAAGAGTAATAGCAAGCAAAATTTTCCATATATTGCTACTGTTAGCTCAAGAAGAACCCAGTCGTACCTTCTGATGACAGGAAGAAGTCAATGTACATTACAAACGCGCAGATCGCAAACTATCGTGCACTTGAGACTATTTCTGTCCCTCTTACCAAGTTCAGCGTTCTGATTGGCGAAAACGATGTCGGGAAGACATCCTTTCTATACGCTCTCGATACCTTCTATGCCTGCAAGAAGATTACTGACGTTTCGGAGTTCTATCGAAAGGATACTGACAGGATCATCTCCATTGTTCTAACCTTCTCTGAACTGCCAGACGATCCGGACCTTCTTAAGCTAAAATCTGACGACGGGACCATCACGCTAAAACGAGTATTCAAATTCAATGAGACTCCACAGAACATCCTGATACAGAACGGAACTGAAAAGGACCCCAAGGGATCGGTCTTGAAGAGTTGGTTTTCCCAGGACAACTTCCACTTCATCCCGGTCAGAAGAGACTTGAGCGTGCAGTTCTCCATGAACAAGACTGCTTTGCTGGGGAAAACGCTAAGAGCACGAATGAAGGACGCTATCTCGGCTGGGTCGGGCGGCAAGTCGATCGAGGAGATTCAGGGCTTGCTTTCGAGCGCCATTGAAATCCCCAGAAAGGAACTGGAAGTATTCCTACAGGAACAAATGCACAATACTGACCTGCGGCTGGGGTTCAACGAATTGACAATCGACCCCGTCGAGGGGGTAGATTTCGACGTCCATATCTCGGACGACCGAATAGAGAATATCCTTATCGAAAAGAGGGGTGCGGGCACACAAAACAATCTGATCTTGGCGTTATTCAGGTTCATCGCGAAGATCAATACTGGGAACTACTTGATATTTTCGATGGAAGAACCAGAGAACTCCCTCCATCCAAAAGCTCAACGACAACTGCTTTCGGTACTCCAGGATATAAGTAACAACTCGCAGGTGATAATCACGACACACTCACCTGTCTTTATCGAAAGGACTAAGTTTGAGAGCAATATCCTTATCAATAGGACCCTTGATGGATCGTCAGTCGCCAAGTCATTCAACTTGTCAATGATCGAGGAACTGCGAACCGACCTAGGCATAAGACCATCGGATGCTCTCCTCAAAGGCGGAGGCAACTGCGCACTCATCGTTGAAGGGAATACAGAAGAAGACGGTTTTCCGGTGTTCATGGAAATGCTTGGAATGAGCGAATTCAAGATGGGTATTGCCATAATAAAAGCCGAGGGATCAGACTACGTCAAGATAGCCAATATCTGCAAGCTGCTCCAGTCGTACGAAATACCTTGTGTGGTTGTACTGGACAGGGATGCGTTCAAGACTGCCGCTGATTTGGAGCGGCACAAGAAAGACGCGAAGTCAAATATCCGCGAGATCTTCGTACTGAAGAAGGGTATGATTGAGGACTACTATCCTCTGGACATAATCGCCGAAGTGATCAACACACAGTTGAGTCCCACAACTCCGGTGGCTGCATCTGACTTCGATGGCAACTTGTCCGGAAACGACCGCCTAAACAATCTGAAGAAGGTGATGTTTGAGCACGGAAGCGGAACTTCAGTTGAGTATCTCAAGAAGATGATTGGTTCGCACGGGACGAAGATTATGAAAGAACGGACAATGGAAGTGGACCCCGAACTGGTGACGATATTCGAGACTGTCGAGTCCATTGCGAACTCGGACATGAGGAAAGACCCGTCCGTGCGGGCAGAACGCAAGAAGGACAGCTAACCAGTCGCTGCAAGGGACACCCGAAAAGCGGGCGTCCTTGAGCTCATCGTTCGCGCCGCCTATTACCACAGACAGGCGCGGACGGTGTAGCCGGTCGTATAAGGAAAAATAAAGTAAGAGAACGAGAGGGACGAGAGAACGAGAGGGACATCCTATATTCCCCCTGTCAAGATAAAAGTGAAAGATAGACAAAACCCA
>CAYQOD010000083.1:0-7982 GCA_964419065.1 uncultured Thermodesulfobacteriota bacterium
AGACCTCCCCCGGAAATACCTTGAAGCCAAGCAATCTCTCCACACACCTGGAGATCGGCCCTAAGTTGTGGGCGATGAGAAACCCCAGGATGGTTCCCAAAACGGTCCCCACGACACCAACGATGCATCCTTCAAAGACAAAGACCTTCATGATGCTGCTCCGCTTCGCCCCCATAGACTTGAGAATGGCGATATCACGATTCTTCTCCATCACCACCATGATCAAGCTACCGATGATGTTGAAGGCGGCCACCGCGATGATCAGAGACAAGAGGATAAACATCATCGTTTTTTCCATCCTCAGGGCTGAGAAGAGATTCCTGTTCATCTCCATCCAATCCCTGGCGTAGTAGGAAGGACCCAACTCACGCTCTATCCGCTCTGCAACGGCGCGGGCCTTGTATATGTCCTCTACCTTGATCTCGATGGTCGTGGCCACATCACCCAACCTCAGAAACTTCTGGGCGTTGGGAAGGGAGATGTAGGCCAGGGTGGAGTCGTAATCGAACATTCCGGACTCAAAGATCCCGGCCACCAGAAACCGCTTCACCCGAGGGGTCATCCCCAGGGGGGTCACATCCCCCAAGGGGGAGATAATGGTCACCGGATCACCGAGGAAGACGCCCACATTCCTGGCCAGCTCCTTCCCCAAGATGATACCCGGTAATCCTCCCGTCTCATCCCGCTTCAGGCTGCTGATGGTGCCCTCTCTCATGTTCTGAGGCAAGCGGGATACCCTCCCCTCGGACGAGGGGTCTATCCCTCGCAAGACGGCCCCAGCTACCCCATCCCTGCTGGACAGCATGACCTGGGCGTAGATGAAGGGGGCAGCTGCACTGACCCCCGGCACCCCCTCAACCTGCTTGAGGACGTCCTCATAGTCCTTTATCCCGCCACCATATTTAAACAGGAATATGTGGGCATTGACCCCCAAGATTTTTTCCCTCACTTCATATTGAAAGCCGTTCATAACAGCGAGGACTGCGATCAAGGCCATCACCCCCAACATCACACCAAGGATGGAAATACAGGTGATGACGGAGATAAAGGTCTGTTTCCTCTTCGCCTTGAGATAGCGCAGACCGATGAAGAGCTCGTAGGGAAGCATCAGGGTTTCGTCCTCATCTGGGGGAAGAAGATGACGTCCCGTATGGAAGGAGAGTCGGTTAAGATCATCACCAGCCTATCCACCCCGATCCCCTCCCCTGCGGTGGGAGGCATTCCGTATTCCAGGGCGGTGAGAAAATCCTCGTCCACAAAGGGCGCCTCCTCACCTGCACCCTCCCTTTTGGCCACCTGGTCCCGAAATCGTTCTCTCTGGTCTTCAGGGTCGTTAAGTTCGGAAAACCCATTGGCTATTTCTCTGCCGGCCATGAAGAACTCAAACCTCTCTGTAACCGTCGGATCATCCCCCTTTCTCTTGGCCAAGGGGGAGACCTCCACCGGATATTCAGTGATAAAGGTGGGCTGGATGAGTTTGGGCCCTACCGCCTTCTCAAAGATCTTGACCAACAGCTCACTATAACTCTCATTCCCCTCCACCAAACCCAACCCTCGTGCCGTATGCTTGACTTCACCCTTGTCAAGGGTAGACATGCCCCCCAATTGTCCCAAGGCCTCCCTCAGGGTGATCCGGGGCCAGGGAGGGGTAAGATCCAATGCTACGCCTTGGTAGGTGATCTTATGAGAGCCTAAGACCTGCAAGGCAATGGTCCCGATCATCTCCTCCGTCAAGGCCATCATGTCTTCATAGGTGCTATAACTCTGATAGAACTCCAGCATGGTGAACTCGGGGTTATGTTGAGAAGAAATCCCTTCATTACGAAAGTTCCTGTTTAACTCGAAGACCCTCTCCAACCCCCCGATCACCAGCCGTTTGAGGTAGAGCTCAGGCGCTATGCGCAGATAGAGGTCCATATCCAAGGCGTTGTGATGGGTCTTAAAGGGACGCGCTGTAGCTCCCCCCGGAATGGGTTGCATCATAGGGGTCTCTACCTCCAGGAAACCCCTCTGGAGGAAAAATTCCCTCGTCACCGTAATGATCCGGCTCCTTCTGTAGAATATCTCCTTCACCTGAGGGTTCACGATAAAATCCAGGTAACGCTGTCGATACCTGGTCTCTACATCGGTCAGGCCATGCCATTTCTCCGGGAGGGGGCGGAAAGATTTGGCCAATAACTCAATGGAGGAGGCTTCGATGGTCAGCTCCCCGGTCTTCGTCCGAAAGAGCCTCCCCTTCACCCCTAAGAAATCGCCTACGTCGAGCTTTTTAAACAGTTCGAAACGTTCTTCACCCAACAGGTCTCTCCGGAGATATACCTGTATCTTACCCTGTCTATCCTGCAGATGGGCGAAGGCCGCACGGCCAAAGTCCCTGATGGCCATGATTCTGCCAGCGCAGCGAAAGGTCTCCTCGATGCCCTGAAGTTCTTCAGCGGAGTATGCGCCGTAGCACTGCACGATATCATGGGAGGTATCTTTTACCTGGAAATCGTTGGGAAACAGCTTAATCCCCATCCCCCGCAGGATCTCTATCTTGTTCTTCCTCTGCCTCAGGAGTTCACCCTGTTCCATCATCGCTCCAAAAACCAGCAATTTTAAACAATAAAGGCTATCGTATTTAAAAGGGAAGGTCAATACCAAAATTTTTTACATTCAAATCTTGCAAAAGACAAAGAAAATGAGTATTATTTAGGATAATCGACCATGACGGTTCTGTCTCCCACGAACCATGAAAATCGGCAATACCCCCTCACCCCCCTTTAGAAAAGGGGGGATGGGGGGATTTGAAACCTGTGTTCTAGGTAATTTCAGATAATGTGAGGACACCATGAATGTAAGGGTGAAAAGATGGCTCTTCCATCTCATATTTTTGCTGTTGGGCTTCGTTCTCGGAATCACCATATCGTACCGAACAGAGTGGTTTTTACCGGGGAAAGGTAAGGCACCCACCGAAGAGACAACACCCCCTACCGCCGAGGCGAAGGTCAGGGCACCCGAGGAGATCAAGTCCCTCACAGCGAGCCTTTCTTCGGTATCCCAGCGCACGATGCCAGCAGTGGTCAATATATCCTCTGTGCGGGTTTATCGAACCACCGGCGAGTCACCCCCCTCACCCCTCTTCCGCGACCCCTTCTTCAGGGAGTTCTTCGGTGAAGACTTCTTCCGGTTCTTTGGGGTCCCGAGAGAACGGGTTGAGAGGAGCCTCGGTTCAGGGGTGGTCATCACCCAGGATGGCTACATCATCACCAACAATCATGTGGTATCAAAGGCCACTCAGATAACCGTAACCCTCGCCGACAAGAGGGAGTTCGAGGCCACGATCGTCGGTACCGATCCTAAAACGGACGTGGCCCTCCTGAAGATAGACGGAAAAGGCCTGCCTACCATCCCCCTGGGCGATTCCGATAAGGCCCAGATAGGTGATATCGTGCTGGCCATCGGCAATCCCTTCGGCATCGGGCAGACCGTCACCATGGGGATCATCAGCGCCAAGGGGAGGAGCAACGTGGGTATCGTCGACTATGAGGACTTCATCCAGACTGATGCCGCCATCAATCCAGGGAACTCAGGAGGGGCCTTGGTGGACATCGAGGGGACCCTCATCGGTATCAACACAGCCATCGTCTCCCGCACCGGGGGGTATCAGGGCATAGGATTTGCCATCCCCTCCAATGTAGCCAAGGCCGTGATGGAGGGGCTCATCGAACATGGAAAGGTGATCAGGGGGTGGCTCGGGGTCTCGGTACAGGAGGTTACCCCCCAGATAGCCGCAGAATTCGGTCTTCAAGAACCCAAGGGGGCCCTTGTCGTAGAGATCTCCCCCCGTGGCCCCGCTGCCAAGGCGGGTCTCATGAGGGGGGACATCATCGTACACTACGGAGGCGAGCAGATCGACGAGGCGATGGAACTGAGAAATCTGGTGGCAGCCACCCCGGTCGACACCGAGGTAGAGCTGAAGATATGGCGCAACGGGAAGCTCAAGGAAGTAGCCGTACGCATCAAAGAACTGCCTGAATAGGCATACCGCTGGTGAGATCTGAGAGGACGAGAAGGGACCGGCATGTGCATCGGACCCCCCTAGTTATTACACCCCCTTGAACTGGGCTTTGCGTTTCTCTAGAAAGGCCCCCATGCCCTCCTTCTGATCAATGGTGGCATAGCAGCTAGCCCACGTGGCGGCCTCAATGGCCTCCCCTTCTTCGATGCCGAGATCATAGCCAGCATTGACCGACTCTTTGGCCAGGCTCACGCCCACAGGCCCGTTCTGAGCTATCCTGTGGGCGACCTTTTTGACCTCCTCTAAAAGCTTGCCGGGGGGGACAACCTTGTTGACGATGCCCATGTTATAGGCTGTCTCGGCATCGATCATCTCGCCCGTGAAGATCAACTCCTTGGCCCTCGCCTTGCCGATCAGACGGGATAGACGCTGGGTGCCGCCGAATCCTGGGAAGATACCGAGGGTAACCTCCGGAACCCCCATCTTTGCCCCCTCCGCGGCGTAGATAAAATCGCACGCCAGGGCGAGCTCCAATCCTCCTCCCAGGGCATAGCCGTTCACGGCGGCGATAACAGGTTTTTTGAGGTTCTCGATCATAGCCAAGGTCTCATGTCCCAATCGTGAGAAGGTCAGGGCTTCCCCAGGGGTCATGTCTTTCATCGCCGCTATATCGGCGCCAGCCACAAAGGCCTTCTCACCCTCACCGGTGAGGACAACTACCCGCACATCCCCCTGCTCCCCCACCTCCCTCAGGGCCTGTTGCAGTTCTTCAAGGGTCTCCCCATTGAGGGCGTTGAGGACCTTGGGGCGGCTGATCGTGAGAATGGCAATCCCTTCCTCTGCCTCGACCAAAAGGTTTTTATACGCCATCCCTTACTCCTCTCGTTCATAGATTGCTGCCATCCCTTGCCCACCACCGATGCACATGGTGGCAAGCCCATACCGGGCACCCCTCCTCATCATCTCATGGGCCAGGGTCACGGTCACCCTCGCGCCGGTGCAGCCGATGGGGTGCCCGAGCGAAATGCCGCTCCCGTGGACATTGGTGTTATCAGTGCTGATCTTCAGTTCTCTCATGCAGGCAATCGCCTGGGAGGCAAAGGCCTCGTTCAGCTCGATCACGTCCATATCCTCGATGGTGAGTCCGGTCTTCTTCATCACCTTCTTGACGGCGGGTACGGGACCGAGGCCCATGTAGGCAGGATCAACACCCCCCGATGCCCAGGCACGCATGGTGACCATCGGCTTGAGGCCGAGCTCTTTAGCCTTTTCCTTTGACATTATGAGCACCGCTGCAGCGGCGTCATTGATGCCCGATGCATTCCCTGCGGTAACCGTTCCATCCTTCGAAAAAGCCGGCTTCAACTTCGCCATCTGCTCCATGCTGGTATCCATCGGTCGTTCGTCGGTATCGAACATAATCGGATCACCCTTTCTCTGGGGGACCGGGACAGGGACGATCTCCTGGGCGAAGATACCGTCGGCGATGGCCTTGCGTGCCCGCTGATGGCTCATGAGGCCGAGCCCATCCTGCTCTTGTCGTGAGATGCCGTACAGCTTTGCGATGCTCTCGGCGGTATTGCCCATATGGTACCCGTAGAATATCTCCCAGATCCCGTCGAAGACCATCAGGTCGATGAATTCCCCCTTCGAGGTCACATCCATACGGTATCCCCACCGCGCCTTGGGAAGCACGTAGGGGGCACAGCTCATGCTCTCCATTCCCCCTGCAATGACCACATCGGCCTCGCCGAGGGCGATCTCTTGGGCGGCAAGGGTCAGCGCCTTCAATCCCGAGGCACATATCTTATTCACCGTAAAGGCCGGGGTCTCTTTGGGCACACCCGCATAGATGCTCGCCTGGCGACAGGTGTTCTGTCCCTGCCCTCCCTGGAGCACATTTCCCATGATGACTTCGTCCACCTGGATGGGCCGAAGCGACTCATCCCAATCGTAGGCCTGCTGCTCGATATCGGTCTTTCCCTGGTCCTTGAGGGTCTCAGGCGCTACCTCGAGTAACTCGGGTGAGGTATCGGGGCGGAACCCGGCCCTCTTCAATACCTCTTTAATAACCAAAGACCCCAATTGCACCACCGGGATGTCCTTGAGGCTGCCGCCGAAGCTCCCTATGGGAGTCCTCACACCACTGACAATGACAACGTCTCTCATCGTCTCAAACTCCTTTCACTAGAATGCATCTACGCATCAAAAAGAAATGACTAGATAGTAAAAATTTTCACAACAAGATATAGACGAAAAGACCTTCCTTGTCAATAGATTTCTGCCTCACGCCTCCATAATCCCCTGCTTGACTTCTATGCCTCCGATGATATAACCTGGGAAACAGGCAAAACAGGTTTGGGTTAAACGCTAACATAAAACCAGGAGGGGATACGATGGAGAAGCATTATTCCTTGTTAAGCAGGATATTCGTGGTCTTGGCTCTGGTCAGCTTCATCGTGGCAATCATCGACAAGATCTTTGGATTTGTCATATGGGGGCTCTTCCCTTTGAGCTATCTTCGTTTCACCGGCGTCTGCCTCCTCTTCGTCATCGCCTTCAGTCTCTCCCAGATGGCGGCCAAGAAGAAGTAATCGACAGAGGTCTGTGCACAAAAGGGGTGGGCATGATGCCCACCCCTTCCCTGGTATTGGATAGAGACTACCCCATTCCGTCCATCTCAGGGGGTAAAAAAAGAGGAAGCAACTTTCGGTTCGTGATTTCCATCCTTGGTGAAGAAACCACCCTTTTATTCTGTCAATAGATATTCAACATGACCCCCAAAGAAGGCTGTTTCCCCTTCTGACCTGAGTCAACTACCATCCCGTGAACGGGATGGCTTGAGGGGTCAATCCCGCCAAAGGCGGGACTTGACCCCTTTCCCGCGAAACGCGGGATTGAACCCTTTTGGGAAAAAGATCGAACTAAAATCTTCGTCTCAAGGCAAGGATTTTTCTCCCATTCCCCGAGTGGGACAATAACATAACGCTATTGCACACTACAATTTTGTGCTATGATTAGGAATCCACAATGAAAAAAACTACTATCGCCTAAAGGCGATAACTTTAGGTTAGGGGTCAAGGATGCGAGGGATCAAGGGTTCTAGGGAAAAGAGGATAAACGCTTTTACTTGAACCCTGGAATCCTCGACCCCTAGAACCCTTTTGAGTTGAGGGTTTTTCTCCCATTCCCCGAATGGGACAATAACTCCAAGGCCAGTGCGTATGAGGGTTAAGCATTGCCAGAAGAAAGAGGAGGTTTGAGAATGAAGAGGATAACGCTACACCTTTCGCTTGTCATACTGATCGTCGCCCTCATCCCCGTGAGCTCTCCATCAGCTCAGGAAAAAAACCTCTCCGTAAATCCGGAGGTGACGGCCAGGATACGGGTCTTCGACCGGGAGTTCTTCAAGAATTTTGATGTCTACTCAGCAGGGGTCCAGGAGGCCCCTACCGCCCTCCTGTTCGATCTCAACGACAACTATCACCTTCCCTCCAGGTTTTGGGGATCACCCCTCAGCGAGGAGGAGATCATCTATGCCATCAGGCGCCTCGATGATCAATATATCGACCACACGCGGGATCTCCCCTTTGTCCCCCGAGCCCTCACTATCGTCAATAAGAAGGGGGCTGTCGTCGGATATGTCTACACGGGTATGGGCACCATCATGATGGATCGCAAAAAGGACGGCCGGGTGATCGTTTTCCTCCCCTCCCTCATACCATATAAAGACGATGGAGATGAGAGATACTTTCGTCTCATCCCCTGAGGGATCTTCGGATAGATGAAGCGGGTCTTGGTCACCGGGGGGGCTGGTTTCATCGGCTCACACCTCTGCCAGCGCCTCCTGAAGGAGGGGTACGAAGTCGTCTGTCTGGATAACTTCGATGCCTTTTACGACCCGGCGATAAAGAGGGGAAATGTAGAGGAGATCAGGGCTGCCGAGGGGGGCAGAGGATTTCAGGTGGTGGAGGGGGATATC
>CAYQOD010000084.1:0-7965 GCA_964419065.1 uncultured Thermodesulfobacteriota bacterium
GGACTATAGTAAAATTGATCATCAATACTGGTAAAGAGGGGTTCTATTTTCTAGCCAGCGAAGAGGAGTACTTATTTTAAACAAAGGTGTACTATGAGAATAGCTTTACAGGAAAAATGTGCAAAAAAAACGATAACCAGGGAACACGGCCGAGCTGTGGCCGATATGATTAGTGCCGCATGGAATCAAGAAGATAAAATTACGGTTGACTTTGGTAATATCTTGGTAGCCTCGGTTTCTTTCTTCGATGAAGCTTTTGGTAAGTTAGCTTTTGAGTATCCCAAGGAGATTTTGACAGAAAAATTAGCTTTCGAGAACATAGAGGAATATGACCGGGCTCTATTGAATGATATACTCATTTCGCGATATCATCAAAAAGAGTTAGGACAAAATGGCTTTTCAAAGCCGACAAGGAGAAAACCTACAACTAAAAAACGACCAAGGAAACAACCGGTTTCTCAATAAGACCATAAATCATTTTTTTGATATACAAAAGACCAATAAAGGTTCTTCATATTATATTAGTAAATTCCAACTGTTCAAGCTCAAAAGTTTGCTGGATGATTAAATTAGGCCCCACAAAGCGGCTTTTTGCCGGGGGCTTTTTTGGTAGGCGTTTTTTGTACCGTCTAATAAAAAAGGGGTCTGTCTAATCCAGACAGACCCTTTTTATTCCCTGGCTGGATGACGAAGATTCGATTCTCGGTTCACGGAGTCAGACACCGTTGTTTTACCATTAATTGGTTTCCCGATTACAAATCTCTATGGACTAGGACAGTTATAGCTCCTCGGTAAGATCATGCATATTGACAGACATTGACTGAGGTGTTATCATGTTATCATCTTTGTAATCATAGGAGCAATTATGGTAAGGACACAGATCCAATTGACAGATGAGCAGGCACGGGCCATTAAGCGGATAGCTTCGACCAAGGGGGTTTCAGTTGCCGAGATCATTCGGCGAGCCGTGGAAGGGATCATCAAGTCAAGCCCAAAGGCGGATATGGAGGAACGGCAAAAGCGGGCCCTCGATATCGTCGGGCGGTTCAGATCGGGCAAGCGCGATGTCTCCAAACGGCATGATGTCTATCTTACGGATGCATACGGCAAATGAGAATATTCATTGATACCTCTGCCCTCTACGCGCTGCTCGATGGGGACGATAATAATCACGCCAAGGCAAAGAAGGCATGGGGCGAGATTAGGAGGAGGGGCGGGGGTCAAATCTTTATCCTTGATTATCTTGTCATTGTGGTATACGGGAGAACTGGAGGGAACGTAGTTAAGTTTTTTAAATAAATATCTGATATCGCAAGCATGGCGCATTGGAGCATTCGTTAACGTATTTAAGTAAGTTCGTCCCAGACGCACCTTCCAGACGCACCGCCCTTTTTAGGTCTCCCCCGTCGCTCTCTCGGCATCTTTTACTTGACTGTATGCCAACCGTATGCCATTGTTAAACACACAACGGAAGAGGTGAATACACGATGTCTGCTCAGGATACCGGTGTAACCAAAGAGGATTTAAAAGGCTTCAAAGAAGAAATTGTCCATCAATTTCATGTCTCCGCTGAAGGTCTTAGGGATGAGGTGAAGCTGGTTGCCGAAGGCGTTGCCGCTGTTGATGAAAAAATAGAAAGAACCTGCCAAGAATTAAAGGAAGAGATAGTTAACAAGACTCAACCTATTGCCCAGGCCGTGGTTGCTCTTAATGGTAAGGTCAATGTCCTTGATGGTAAGGTAGCCAGCCTCGATAATAAGGTGACTGCCCTCGATGCAAAGGTTGATAGAATCCATCTGGAATTAAAAACTGATATCCAGGAAACGAGACAGGAAATTCTGGCAGCAGTTAAGTTCTCTTATGCAGAATTAGACAAACGGTTGACGACCCTCGAACAAGAGTTTCTTGATCTGAAAGCCCGCGTTGCAAAAATAGAAAGCCGCTCTGCGGTCTAACCCAGTCTTCCTTCACTGACTGGCTCTCTCTCCCGGACCAAATCCCTGACCTGTATGTAACCAAGGGGGGGATATCCTTAGGTGAAACATAGCCCTGTCTCTCTCTTCGCTCATCGTTCGGGGGAGAGGAATTTTTTGTTATCTTCTCACCAAGGAAGATACCGCCTTCATTGACACCCACGGCATAATCTGTTACATCTATAACAAGAATCTCTTCCATCTCGAGGGGGCCTATCAAGCGGGTATACGGCAATACCAACGGCCTGAGGGCGAGTCAGATAAAGGCCCTGAACAAGGAACGGATGGGGAGGGGGGAGGTTAAACAATGAAGAAGTCCGCTTTACAAAAGCATGAGATCTACAATAAACTGTCGGGACTTGACGAAGAAGAGCTCGGTGCTATCGCCGATTACATTGACTCTATGCGACAAAAAAAGCACGTTGAAGAAAAAAAGATCATTAAGTTGGAAGGAATATTGAAGGGGTATCATGTCAATCTTGCCGATCTGAAAAAACTCAAAAAAGAGACCTGGAACCACGTGGACAAGGAATCCGTCAGTGGCTAGACATGTCATCCAGCGTCGATTGGGGACCAGGTCTTTGGTTTTTCTATCTCCTTTGGTTTGAGCAATGATGCGGAAAGCCCTTATAAAGATTTCTCGTTGTCGTTAGAAGTAATACCCTTCCTAACTGAATTATTCAGTCAACTTCTGAGCAGATCCGCTTTCCTCTTGACATTGTGATATAAAAAGGTTACAATTGTAATACAATTGGGTTACAATAATATGGATATCTCTCGTCTCTTCAAATCAAAAACCCGCAAGAAATTGTTCAGGCTTTACTTCACGAATCCTGACCAAGCGTACTATCTTCGAGAGCTGGAGCGTTTGCTCCATATCCCGGTCAGTATGGTGCGCAAGGAACTCACCCGTTTGGAAGCGGAGGGCATCTTTCTCTCCCGCAAGAAGGGCAATTCGATTTATTATCTACTTAACCAATCCTATCCCTTATATGAAGAGTTGAAGAGCATCGTATTCAAGACGATCGGCATCCAGGGCCTGCTCAGGGAAAGCTTGGGCAAGATAAAGGGGGTCGAGCTTGCCTTTATCTACGGCTCTTTTGCCAAGCGGGAGGAGAGTGCACAAAGCGATATCGATCTCCTCGTTGTCGGAACGCCGGACGACGCCAGGCTTACCAGAGAGATAGGTAAACTGGAAAAACAGTTAAAAAGAGAGATAAATTACACCCTATTCGGGCGAGATGAATTCACGCAAAAGATCAAAGAAAAAAATTCTTTTGTGACGGATCTCCTTCACAATCCAAAGATATCCCTGATCGGAGGCTACCATGACCTATGAGCAATACCTGGAAGAATCTCTGTCTAAGGGCTTATTAAAAAAGCAAAAAATGGATTTGAAAGTTGTGAAAAAAATGCTTATGCGTTCTTTTAAGGAGTTAGAAGCGGCAAAGGCCAATTTAGCTATCGACGAAGGCATTGCTTTTACCGTAGCCTATCTTGCCATGTTGCATGCAGCGAGGGCCTTTATTTTATTGAAGGGATTCCGTCCTGCTGATGGGTTTCAGCATAAGACGGCGGTAGAGTTTACTGCTTATTTCCTGGGGAAAGAGTTCAAGGTAATTGCAGAGCAATTTGACCGGATGAGAAGAAAGAGAAACATCTTTACGTATGATGTGGATATTCCTATTTCTAAGACGGAAGCGATCAATGCCCTGAACACGGCTACGACATTTGTGGATTTGATGAAGGAGCTTATTCAAAAGGAAAATCCCCAACTGGAATTTAAATATTAAAAAAGGGAATCGTAACCAGACGTCGGGACGGTGCAAAACACCCCTTCCCGCCTTCATTGACACCCAGGGTATAATCTGTTACATCTATAATAAGAATCTCTTCAATCTCGAGGGGACCTATCAAGCGGGTATACGGCAATACCAACGGTCTGAGGGCAAGTCAGCTAAAGGCCCTGGAGCGGATCTACCGCAGGAGGGTCCCCCCGCAGCAGATCATCACCGCAGAAGTAGCGCGCTACCTCACCGAGCTTTCCCTCGAGATACGGCGTCAGATCGGGATCATCGTCAACCGCAAGGGGGAGATCATTTTCACCATCGTGGGTGATGATAGAGAGATCGTTATCCCCGATCTCAGCCGGTATCGCGGGGGCAAGGGACGGCTGCGGGGGCTGCGGTGCGTCCACACCCACTTGAAGGGAGAAGATCTTTCGCAGGATGACCTCAGCGATCTGGCCCTCTTACGGCTCGATCTCATGGCCGCCCTGGAGGTCAATCCCCAGGGGCTTCCCGGAACGGTCTTCGTGGGATACCTCCTGCCCGAGAACGAACAAGGGGGGGTGTGGCGGGTGGAGGCGTATAAAAACCTCTCGGAACTCGCTCTCGACTTTCTCGACTTTGTCCGCTCCCTGGAAGATGAGTTCCAGAGGGGTTTTGATGCCCTCCAAGTGGACGGCAAAGAGCGGGCCATCCTGGTGAGCGTGGTGCCGTATGGCAAATCCTACCCAATCGATGAATCACTGGAGGAGCTCAAAGAACTGACCCGCTCCACCGACCTCGATGTCATCGACACGGTGGTGCAGCGCCCCAAAAGGATTCACCCCGCCTACCTCATGGGAGAGGGAAAGCTCAAGGAGTTGGTCATCAGGGGGCTTCAGTCGGGAGCGGATATCATCATCTTCGACCAGAACCTCTCATCGGCTCAGACGAACGCCATCGCCGAGGTAACCGACCTCAAGGTTATCGATCGCACCCAGCTCATCCTCGATATCTTCGCCAAACGGGCTCATAGCAGGGATGGAAAGGTGCGGGTTGAGCTGGCCCAATTAAAATACCTCCTGCCCCGTTTGACGGGGAAGGGTACCGCGATGTCCCGGTTAATGGGTGGCATAGGCGGGAGGGGTCCTGGTGAGACCAAGTTGGAGATCGATCGGCGGCGGATCAAAGACCGCATTCATCACTTGGAGAAAGAGCTCGGCCATCTGGTCAAGGGGAGTTGGCAACGGCGCACCAAGAGGATCAAACAGGGCCTTCCCATCGTCTCCATCGTGGGGTATACCAATGCCGGTAAGTCCACCCTCCTGAATGCCCTGACCAATAGCTCGGTGGCGGTGCAGGATAAGCTCTTCGCGACACTGGATACCTCCAGCCGGCGCCTCAGATTTCCCCATGAACGTGATGTCATCGTCACCGACACCGTTGGTTTCATCCGAAACCTCCCCCCCGACCTGTTGGGGGCCTTCCGCTCCACCTTGGATGAGCTGCACGATGCGGACCTGCTCCTTCATGTGATCGATATGAGCAATCCCCGGTTCGAGGACCAGATGGTCTCAGTGGAGGAGTTGTTAAAAGAATTGGATCTTGGGCACATCTCCCTGTTACGGGTCTTCAACAAACAGGACAAGGTGGATCCTCCCGTTGCCGAGACGATCTGTCAGCGCTTCGGCGGGATATCGATATCCGCCCTCGATACCAGCACGTTCTTCCCCCTGCTCCATGCTATCGAGGAGACCATCTGGGGGAGAGGAAAGGCGGTACAGGGAACGTCCCTGGACGGCGATGAAAGGCGTGCGGCCCCCCTTCTTCTGCATTGAGTACATCCCTATGCAATGATATCCCTGGTCATACCAGGGTATTTATGGTAATACACACCGTGAAATATACAGAGGAGGTTTCTATGGGAAAGATCAATCGTGCTGTGGTGAGTGTCTCAGATAAGACAGGTGTAGCGGAGTTTGCGCACGTGCTGGCCGAACTCGGGGTGGAGATCCTCTCCACCGGCGGCACCGCCAAGGGCATCAGGGAGCACGGGGTCCCGGTGACAGAGGTATCAGACTATACCGGGTTCCCTGAGATGATGGAAGGGAGGGTCAAGACCCTCCACCCCAAGATCCATGGAGGAATCTTGGGTGATCGGAGCAAGAGGGAGCATCTCGACCAGATGGAGGCCCAGGGGATTGTGCCCATCGATATGGTGGTGGTGAACCTCTACCCGTTCGAGGCCACGGTTGCCAAGGAGGGGTGCACCCTGGAGGAGGCCATCGAGAACATTGACATCGGCGGCCCCACCCTGATCAGGGCGGCGGCCAAGAACTACCGGAGCGTTACGGTGGTGACCGATCCACAAGACTACTCGCAGATAATCCAGGAGCTGAAGGAGAGCGGTGGGTCTATTTCAGAGAAGACTAATTTTGAGCTGGCGAGCAAGGCCTTTCAACACACCCATCACTATGACGGGGCCATCGCCCAGTATCTCGATACAGTGAAGGCATCGAAATGAAAGTCCTGGTCGTTGGGGGAGGTGGTAGGGAACACGCCCTGGTCTGGAAGATTTCCCAGAGCCCTCTGGTAAAGGAGGTCTACTGCGCCCCGGGCAACGGGGGGATCTCGACCATAGCTCACTGTCTCGATATCGGGGCAACTGACTTAGAGGGGTTGGCCCGCTTCGGTAAGGACAAGGCGGTGGACCTGACGGTGGTCGGTCCGGAATTGCCCCTGACCATGGGGATCGTGGATCTCTTTGGGCAGGAGGGGCTCACGATCTTCGGGGCCAACCGTGCCGCTGCCCAGATCGAGGGGAGCAAGGCCTTCGCCAAGGACCTGATGAGAGGGTACGGAATCTCCACCGCTGAATACCGGGTCTTTGAGGATCGAGATGAGGCGGCATCGTATATCACGGAAAAGGGTGCCCCTCTTGTAGTAAAGGCAGATGGCCTGGCCGCCGGGAAAGGGGTTACGGTTGCTGAGACGGTCCACGATGCCATAGAGGCCCTGGATCAGATCATGGTGCAGGGTGCCTTCGGCGAGGCGGGCAGACGGGTAGTGATTGAGGAACGTCTGGTGGGCGAAGAAGCCTCCTTCATCGCCTTCAGCGATGGGGAGCAGGTTTTGCCTCTGGCATCCTCCCAGGATCACAAGCCGGTCCATGACGGTGATCGAGGACCCAATACCGGTGGGATGGGGGCCTATTCCCCTGCCCCCCTGGTCACCCCGAAGGTCCACCGACGGATCATGCAGGAGATCATGATCCCGACCATAAAGGCTATGGCTGCGGAGGGTTGCCCCTATCGGGGGATCCTCTACGCTGGCTTGATGGTCCAGGATGGCGTCCCCACGGCCCTGGAGTTCAACTGTCGCTTCGGTGATCCTGAAACCCAGCCCATTTTCGTGAGGATGAAGGGTGACCTGATCCCCCTCATGGAGGCCTGCATCAGGGGAGATATCTCAGGGATGGATATCGAGTGGGATACCAGGCCAGCAGTCTGTGTCGTCATGGCCTCTGCCGGGTATCCTGGCTCCTACGAAAAGGGGAAGGAGATCCACGGGATCGAGGCGGCCGAGGCGACGAAGGATATCTACATCTTCCACGCCGGCACGGCACGTGAGGAGGGAAGGTACGTGACAAGCGGAGGGAGGGTGTTGGGGGGTCACGGGCCTGGGGACGGATATAAAGGATGCCATCGAGACCACCTATCGGGCCGTATCTAAAATAAGCTGGGAGGGGGTCCACTACCGAAAGGACATCGGGGTAAAGGCCCTTGCCTGGCTGGAGGGATAGAGTATGAAGAATCCACTGGTAGGCATTGTCATGGGAAGCGCTTCTGATCGCCCCGTTATGGAGGAGACTGCAGGGATACTGAGGCGTTTCGAGATACCGTACGAGATGACCGTGGCCTCTGCCCACCGCTCCCCGGAGCGGACGAGGGAATACGCCCGCACGGCCCACGAGCGGGGCATCCAGGTCATCATCGCGGGTGCAGGCGGGGCCGCCCACCTGGCCGGCGTCATCGCTGCCGAGACCGCCCTGCCGGTCATCGGTGTGCCCATCGACTCCTCACCCCTCAAGGGGATGGACGCCCTCTTGGCCACCGTTCAGATGCCGGCCGGGGTGCCGGTGGCGACCATGGCCGTGGGGAAGGCCGGGGCCCGTAATGCAGGGGTCTTGGCGGTGCAGATCTTGGCCCTGAGCCGACCGGAGATGC